>NZ_CP044990.1:142500-200000 GCF_009017495.1 Deinococcus sp. AJ005
GGCCCGCGAGGTGGCCCGCTGCCTGGACACTGTCTATGTGGACGCTCTGAGCCGCACCCGCGCCACACGTCAGCAGGCCCGCCAGCAGGCCGCCGGGCGCAACGAGATGGCCGGAGCGTTCGCGGTCAGACCGGGGGGAAGTCTGCCCGGTCCCCTGCTGTTAATCGATGATGTGATGACATCCGGGAGTACGCTCATTGCGTGTCAGGACGCCCTGTATGAGGCGGGTGCAGGGGAAATTTACGTGGCTGTGATCGCCCGCTGAATCAGGGCAGCCAAATGGGGTTAGCCAGGAGTGGTTGGTCAGATGAGATCAGGCAGAGACGTCAATCTGTTCGCGCAGCCACAGCATCAATGCTTGGGCGCTGGCGGGATTGGTCGCCAGCGGGATGTCATGCACGTCGCACAGGCGCATCAGGGCGCTGACATCCGGTTCGTGGGGCTGGGCGGTCAGGGGGTCACGGAAGAAGAAGACCGCCAGCACCCGTTCCTCAGCCAGCCGCGCGCCGATCTGCTGGTCCCCCCCGAGTGGCCCGGACAGCACCCGCTCTACCTCCAGCCCCGTCTGCTTGTGCAGGATGGTCCCGGTGGTTCCTGTCGCCACCAGATGGAAGCGCGAGAGGATGTCGCGATGGGCCAGCGCGAACATGGCCAGTTCCAGCTTCTTCTTGTCGTGCGCGATCAGGGCCACCTGCCGTGAAGTCGCCGTGGGAATGGGTGCGGTCATGGGCCTAGTTTCTCATGGGCTGGACGCGGCGGTGTCCAGAAAAGCTGCACAGAAAGAGGTTGTAAGGTTGTATAGAAAAACGGAGACCGTCGTGGCCTCCGTATGTCCTTTTGTCAAGGTATTCCGTCTTCAATCCACGCGGCTCAGGGCAATTCTTCCTCGAAGGCCGAGACGTCGTCCAGATAGTCCACCATCCAGGCTTTCAGCGCGGCCTTGGTGTAGCCGCCCCGAATCGGGATGGTGCTGTCCAGATAATACGATCCCTCGTAGACGTAAGCCTGGGTGTAGTAATTGCCGTTCCAGTCGTTGGTCAGCTCGGTGTCCAGGCTGCCTTCGTCGTCGCTGTAGTCCCAGTAAGAGCTGGCCGTGGCGCGCGAGCAGATGCCCGCCTTGCAGCCGCTGAGCCACACGTCTACCTCGTAATCGCCGGTATTCACGGTCATGCTGGGATCGCTGTCGGGGTCCGTGGGGTTCAGGGTGACCTTGTACCCCGCCTCACGCAGGGCGGCGGCGATGGCGGTGGGGGTGGCCGCTTGGACCTGGGCATTTGCGCCCGTTACGGGTGCGCCCGCCCCGCCTGCCAGGGCCGCGCCGGAGAGGGACAGCAGAAGCGCGCTAGCCAGAAATATTTTTTTGTTCATACGCTCACAATAGCGGGTCTGCCCTGATCGTATGCAAGGGGGATGGCTTTAGCTGACATTAAATAATTCTCATCTTCGATTTATGGAAGATGAGTGAAATGTCAGAACCCGATCCTTCTTCTGCTGGAGGCACAACTCCCCGTGATCCCGCCCTGGTTTCGCCGCCTACGCGCCGCAAACGCACCTTTGGCGTGTATATCGGGCGCTTTGAGCCGCCGCACGCCGCGCACCTGCTGGTCATGCTGGAGGCATTGAAAAGCGTGCAGAAGCTGATCGTGGTGATTGGCTCGGCCCGCGCGGCGCGTAATCCCAAGAATCCGTTCACCGCCGACGAGCGCCAGGACGTCATCACGGCCATGCTGCTGGAGGCCGGGATCGCCCGCGCGCGGCTGCTGTTCGTACATGTGCGCGACTACTATTACAACGAGGCGTTGTGGCTTTCCGAGGTGCAGCGCGGCGTGCAGCACTTCACGCGCGGCAGCAGCGATGTGGCGCTGATCGGGCACGTCAAGGACGACAGCAGCTATTACCTGCGCTCGTTTCCGGCCTGGGAGTTCATTCCCAGCCATGTGGTCAGCCCGCTGAGCGCCACCGACGTGCGCCGGGCGTATTTTGGGGGCCATCTGGACACGGTGCGCGACATGGTGCCCCCTGCCGTCCACGCCTTTCTGGAGGGCTTTCATACCACTCCCGAATACGCCGAACTGCGCGCCGAGTATGACCATCTGCGCGAGTACCGGGCGGCCTGGGCCGACGCCCCTTTTCCACCCGTATTCGTGACCGCCGACGCCGTCGTGACGCGCAGCGGCCATGTGCTGCTGGTGAAGCGCGGCGGGATGCCGGGACGGGGCCGCCTCGCCATGCCCGGCGGCTTTTTGGAGCAACACGAGACTCTGCTGGACTGTGCCGTGCGCGAGGCCCATGAGGAAACCGGCCTGGGCGCGGGCGTCGATTTGCGGGCTAGCTTACGCGGCAGCGCCGTCTTCGACTACCCGGAACGCAGCCTGCGAGGGCGCACCGTGACCCACGCCTTCCACTTCGATCTGGGCATCGGCCAGTTGCCGCGGCTTCAGGGCGGAAGCGACGCCGCCGACGCGCTGTGGATGCCGCTGGGCGAGGCGCTGTCTTCCCCTGAACTGTTCTTCGAGGACCACCACGCGATCATCGAGAATTTTCTGATGCGCGGCTAGGGCTGGCTCAGGTTGGCGTGTGGCCTAGCTCCCGGTAGAAGAAGGCCAGCAACCGCGCTTCCACCCCGACCTGGTGTGTGTCGTTGATGTAGTGATCGCCGTCCAGTTCGACGAGTTCACTCTTGGCTCCGGCTTTCTGAAGGGCTGCGTGCATCCGCCGGGCTTGCGAGACGGGCACCTCGTCGTCATGGGTGCCGTGCAGATGCAGGAAAGGCGGCGCGTCGGCCCCGGCATGGGTCACTGGGCTGGCGAGTGCGGCCAGTTCCAGGCGTTGGGCCTGCGGCGCACCGAAGAGAGGCAGATGTTGCGGCCCGACATTGAACGCTGGGTCGAGGAAATCCATCACGCCGCTGACGTTGCCCACCGCCTGAACGCGGGCGGAATGTTCAGCGTCCGGGTTCTCCAGTTCAGCCTCTGCCGCCGTGCCCAGCAGCCCTGCCAGATGCGCCCCGGCGCTGACGCCCCACGCGCCAATGCGCTGTGGATCAATCCCAAGTTTTAAAGCCTGCGCCCTCAGCCAACGCACCGTCGCCCGCACGTCATCAAGCTGCGCTGGAAAAGTGGCCCCCGGTGCGAGGCGGTAATCCGCACTGACAGTCACGAACCCGGCCCGCGCCAGAAACACATTGGCCGCGGGCCATTTGCCGAACATCACCCAGGCCCCGCCGTGTAGGTGCAGGACAGCGGGAACAGGTTCAGCACTTCTGATTCTGGAACGGAGGATGTCCAGCTTCAGGCCGTGGGCGCTGAACGGCACATCCTCAAGCAGTTCCAGATCGGGCGGCGGGAAGGATTCCACGCCTCTGCCCGCCTACAGCAGGGCGCGGTGATCGGCCAGCAGGCAGCGGTCCTGCACCACGTCGATGCCGCGCGCGTTGAGTTCGCGGGCCACGGCGTCGTTGCGGATGCCCAGTTGCAACCACACCACTTTGGGCAGCGGGTGCATTGCCAGGATATCTTCCAGATGGTCCGGCACCTTGTCGCTGCGGCGAAACACATCCACGATATCCACCGGAGTGGCAATTTCGGCCAGCGTCGCCACCGCCTTCTGACCAAAATAGCTCTCGCTGCGCGCCGCCAGCGAGGGATTGACTGGGATGATGCTGTAGCCCTGGCGGTACATGTACTCGGGGACGTAAAAGGCGGGCTTGGCGCTGTCGTGGTGAAAGCCCACCACGGCGATCACCTTGTTTTCGGTCAGGACGCGGACGATCTCCGGGTTGGATTGCACGAGGGTCAAGGCAGAACTCCTTCGGGGGCAGCGAGGTTGGTCTGGTTCAGATCAGCGAAGGCAGCACGAGCGGCCTCCAGTGTGGCATCCAGTTCGGCCCCCGTGTGTGAGGCGCTGACAAAAATACTCTCGAACTGCGAGGGTGCCCAGTAGATGCCGCGCGACAGCAGACCCTGGAACCACCGTCCAAATCCCTGCGTGTCGCTGCGGGCTGCCTGGCCGTAATTGCGGACCGAACCGTGCGGCGCATCCTGAAAGAACGGCGTGAGCATCGAGCCGATCTGGTTGACGCTGATTGCCACGCCCGCCTCTGCCGCCAGAGTCTTCAGACCGTCCGCCAACTGCGAGGTATAGTTCTCCAGCCGCCCGTAGATGCCCGAGTCGGCCTCCAGCGTCCGCAGGGTGGCCAGCCCTGCCGCCATCGCCAGTGGATTGCCGCTGAGGGTCCCGGCCTGATACACCGGCCCCTGTGGGGAAACAAAATCCATCACGTCGCCCCGCCCGCCATACGCGCCCACGGGCAGCCCCCCGCCGATGATCTTGCCCCAGCAGGTCAGGTCCGGTTTCAGGCCCAGCAAGCCCGTCGCCCCGTTCAGGCTTAGGCGGAAGCCCGTCATCACCTCGTCGGCGATCAGCAGCGCGCCCATGCCCTGAACGCGGTGCAGGGCAGCCAGGAATTCGGGGGTGGGAATCAGCACCCCGGCATTCCCTACCACCGGCTCGAAGATCACGGCGGCCACCTCTGCGCCGCGCTCGGCCATCAGTGTGTCCAGCGCCGCCGGATCGTTGTACTCGCTCACCAGAGTCAGGGCGGCGTATTCGGCTGGCACGCCCGCGCTGCTGGGGGCGGATGCGCCCAAAGCCCCATCCAGGTTGGTCATCAGGCCGCTGCCTGCTTCCACCAGCAGGCCGTCGGCGTGGCCGTGGTAGTTGCCCCGGAACTTCACGATCAGCTTGCGGCCCGTAAAACCGCGTGCCAGCCGCAGGGCGCTCATGGTGGCCTCGGTGCCGCTGCTGGTAAAACGTACCTTGTCTGTGCCCGTCAGCCGCGTGACCAGTTCGGCCAGTTGGACCTCGCGCTCGCCGGGTGCGCCGAAACTGGTGCCGAATTGCAGAGCGTCTGCAACGGCCTCGCGCACTGCCGGGTGGTCATGGCCCAGGATCATCGGCCCCCACGAGCCGATGTAGTCGATGTAGCGCGTGCCGTCGGCGTCGGTCAGGTACGCGCCGTGGGCCTCACGGATGAAGCGCGGCGTGCCGCCCACACTCTTAAAGGCCCGCACCGGGCTGTTCACGCCGCCCGGCGTCACGGCGCGGGCACGGGCGAACAGTGCCTCGGATTGAGCAGTTTTTGAAGTCGTCTGGGTCATGCCCCGCACCCTAGCGGAGGCGGGGCGGGACGGGGGAGAGGAAAGCGACACTCGCCCGATTCACAGCCCCAGCAACCCCACTGCTGCCGTGAGTTCCAGTTCCTTCCTGAAGGGGGCCACCAGTTCCTTCTCGCGGGCGCTGGCCGCCGTCACCGTGCTGTCCAGATTGGGCAACTGACCGTTCTGGATGGCCTGGGCCGCCTGCGCGAAGTCGATGTCCGGCACGCCCAGCGCGCGGTTGACCCCGCTGCGGACCTGGGCATAACGCCCGGCGGTCATCTTTTCGCGGGCCAGTCCGGCGTCCTGTGCGGTCCTGGCCTTGCCGATGCTGCTGCCCGCCTGCCGCAGCACGTTCACCACCTGGAGCAGATTGGGCGTCTGCCCCGCCTGAACCTCAGCCCACACCGATTGCAGCCCGGTGAAGCTCTGGCCCAGCGCGGCGCGCACGTCCCGGCGGATGCGGACAAACTTCTGCACGTCGCTCTGAGTCAGGGGCGCGGCGTTGGCGGTGGGCGTTGTTCCAGCAGTCTGATCCGGTGTTGTCGTCTGGCCCTGCGTTTGGCTCTGTGTCTGCGGCGGGTTCAGTCCGGCCACGAATTCGCGCACAGGCTGGATGACCACGAACCACGCCAGTGCGCCCAGCAGTGCCAGCACCAGCAGCCCGCCGCCGCCACAGCCCAGGCAGCCGCATCCCGGTCCTCGTCTTGGTCTCATGGCCCACTGTACGGGGCCAGGGTCCCGGAAGTTCCCCTTCAGGGATGAAAGAGGGCATGGAGGTTGACAAGTCCGCTGTCACAGGCGCTAAATGCGTGCGTTCAGTTCACACAATCCTCAGCCTGCCCCCCTGCCCCCCTGCCTGCCGCCTTGCCCGCGCCCGGTGCTAGGGGTCAGTACAACGCCGATTCCACGCCCTGGAGGCCGCATGACTGTACATCAGAACGCACGACACGAGAATGCCCAGACCCGTTCCAGCTTTTCCCGCGCCCAGACCCTGCGCAAGGCTTCCCTGCTGCTGACCGGGCTGACCCTGACCCTGGCGAGCTGCGGCAGCCCAATCGTTGATCCGCCACCCATACCACAGCCCCAGACCCGCGTGCAGGACACGCGCACCTTCACGGCGGTCACACCTGCCTTCAAGGCTATTGCTGGCGCGCAATTGTATCAGGGTACCTACGACGGCCTTCAGGGCAAAGCGGGCTACGCCCTAGAGGTTCCGGCCAAGTGGAACGGGCAACTGATCATGTACACCCACGGCTACGCGGGCACAGGCGACAAGCTGAACGTGCAGGAGCCGCCGCTGCGCGCCTACTGGCTGTCGCTGGGCTACGCCTGGGGTGCCAGCAGCTATTCCAGCAACTATTACGACGTGCAGTCCGGCGTGGAAGATACCAACGCCCTGGCCCTGAAATTCCAGGCACTGACCGGACAGGCCAAACCCGGCAAATACCTGATCATGGGCGTCAGCATGGGCGGGCATGTGGCGAGCGCGTCGGTGGAGAAAGAAACCCTGGACACCGCGAAGAACAAGGTGACTTACGCGGCGGCCATGCCGGTCTGCGGCGTGCTGGACGAGGAATACGAATTTCAGTGGTTGGGGGATTACACCCTGGCCGCCGCGCAGATGGCCGGGTACGGTGCGCAGAAGTACCCGCAGTCCGATTTCCAGAAACTGCTGCCCGATATCCTGTCGGCGCTGTTTACCGACACCAGCGGGGCCAACTGGCAGGTCAACAGCGCCCAGGGTACGAAACTGCGTGACCTGGCCAAGCAACTGACCGGCGGCGAGCGGCCCGTGTTCAACCTGGGCTTCAGCTCCGCAGGCTTGCAGGGCGCGGTGCTGTCCACCGGCGGCTCGGACGGCACCCTGACCGGCATTCTGGAAAAGAACTTCTACGGCAACATCGGCATCGATTACCGCTGGACCACCGGACCCACCGAAACGGTGGCCGAGAAAGCCTTCAACGACGCCATCCTGCGCGTGAAGGCAGACCCGGACGCCAACCCGGCCCGTGCGGGTGCGCTGCGCTGGCTGCCGCGCGTCAGTGGCGAGATCAGCGTGCCGGTGCTGACCATGCACACCACGGGCGACTTCTACGTGCCGTTCAAGCACGAGCAGCTTTACAACAAGGCGGTGGCGGCTAATGGCAAGTCGAATCTGCTAGTGCAGCGGGCCATCCGCGCGGCGGGTCACTGCGAATTCGTGGGCGCAGAACTGGCCGAAGGCTTCAACGATCTGGTGAAGTGGGAGGCGGGCGGCGCGAAACCTGCCGGCGACGATGTGACCACCCCCGCCGTGCTGGCCGATCCCAACTACGGCTGCAAGTACACCCGCGAAACCCGCGCGGGCGTGGCGGCCTGCACCGTGGCCACCCCCCTGAGCAACTGAAGTTCAGACCCGAAGGGAAGAGGGAGGCAGTCGCGTGAGCGGCCCGCCTCCCCCTTCTTTTCACTTTCTATTGCTGCCAGAGTGCCGTGACCAGCGCGTAACCTTCCTGCAACGTGGCGGTGACCGCTTCACCGTTCGTCTCGTTGCTGATCGTCCAGCCACTGCCCAGCGGTACGTCTGCGCCGTGCAGGGGCCAGCGCACGCCGCCCAGGCTCAGACCGCGCAGATCACTGCATGCCACCACGCTCAGGGTCACGCCGGGGGGCAGAGGCAATGACAGGGGAGAGGCAGGCAGCAGCGGCCAGGCCCACTCGTCGCCGCTGCTGAGGGTAACTGTCAGTCCCTCCCGCGCCAGCCGGACGCCGCCCAGCAGCAATGCCGCCGCGTGGTCAAAACGTCCGCCAAAGGCCCCCAGGAAAACCAGTTCGGTGGCTCCGTGTTTCAGGGCCACGCGTACAGCCAGCTCGGCGTCCGTCTCGTTCTTGGCCGCCGGGTGGACCTCGCGCGGGGCGTCCACCATCACGCCGTCCGAGGAATCGAAATCGCCCACCCAGGCGTCTACCGCCACGCCCAGCCCTGCCGCGTGGCGTGCGCCGCCGTCTGCCGCCACCACTAGGGCGGGGCGCGGCAGCTTCAGCAGCACGGGCGTGAGGGTCAGCCGTCCACCGACGAGAATCCAGGCGATCACTGGGGCAGTGTAGGGGTGTTGGGGCCTACAGACCGGGCAAACCCAACGCAGTGTGCAGGTCGTTCAACAGGTTTTCCACGTTGCGGCTCAGACCGTCCAGCGCGGGGGTAGAGGTTCGCAGCGGGTTAAACGCCGACAGATAGAGCAGCCGGGTGCCTCCGCGCGGATTGAGGCTGGGATCAGCCGTGACAGCCAGTTGCACGAACTTTTCCTTGCCGTCGGGCAGCGTGTAGCTCACGCCAACCAGTTGATATGGCCCGGCGCTTTCGGTGGATGCGACCTTGAGCTGCACGCGTGAGGCGGAGGCCAGTGTGGCGCTGGTGGCCGCCGCATTCAGTTCCTTGACCTTGACCGGGTTGTAGGGATCGCTGGTGAACAGCGCGTTAATGTCTGCAAAGGCCAGCGTCTTGAGCATTCCGGCCAGTTGCTCTACGGGCTGACTGGTCTGGGACGGGGAAGGTGCGGCGGCGACGGGTGTGGGTGTCACCGCAGGCGTCGGGATGGAAGCTGCCTTGACCAGCCCGGTCTGGCCCAGATACGGAGTCAGGACGCCGCTGGCGGTCAACTTCTGCACCAGTTTGCCAGCGCAGTCGGCCACCGCTTTGCCCTCGTCGCTGTTAAGGTACACGCTGCCGCCCCACCAGCCCCAGGTGCTGACACCGCCGCTGGTGCCCTCGCAGCCCTCGTTCCATTTGACCGTTCCGCTGGCCACGTCGGTCAGTTCCATGCTGGCGCGCACGGTCTTGCCACTCAGGCAACCCACGATGGGCAGGCAGATGCTGCCGGTGCCGCTGACGCTGGTCACGCCGCCTGCCAGCTCAAGTGGCGCACCTTCCTTGCGGACGGCCTCCACGTAGCCGCTGGCAGTCAGCGCCTTGTTCATGGCCTCGTCGAAGGCGTTGTAGATGCTGCCAGAGCAATAACCGCCCTGGCACCACTTATCCCCGATATACACCACAGCTTTCGGTCCGCTATAGGCCTGTGCGCCCGCCAGGGTGCCCAGCAGCGCCGCCGAGAGGCTCAGGTTCCGTTTCCACCGTGCATTGTTCATCGGTTTCCTCCAGGGGATTGAGGCTAGTTTGTGGTTGCCCCACAGTATGCCACTCGGTCAGGCCCGGTCATCCACCACTTCCCGCACCCGCGTTTCAGCCACAGCTAGCCGCAGGGTCTGGCCTTCGATCATGCCCACTTCCCGCACGCTCAGGTTCAGGGTCAGCGGCCCCAGCGGATGCGCCAGCGTGACTGTCTCGCCCGCTTCGGTGGCGTGGCGGGCGGTCAGGGTGAAGGCATCTCCCTCCCCCAGTCGCACGGCGTCTTCGGGAACCAGCAGCGCCTGACCCCCATCGCGCCCCAGCACATTCGCCCAGCCCAGAAAGGCGGCCACCCAGGCGGTTGCGGGCTGGTTAAACACTGCGCGCGCCGCCCCGGTCTGGACAATCTGCCCGGCCCGCATCACGGCCACCTGTCCGGCCAGCGCCAAAGCCTCGCGCTGATCGTGCGTGACCAGCAGCACGCCTGCGCCGACACGCGCAAACAGTTCGCGCAGATCGTTCCTGAGTTCGGCCCGCAACCGTTCGTCCAGATTGCTCAAGGGTTCGTCCAGCAACAGCAGCGGCGAATTGGTGGCCAATGCGCGGGCCAGCGCCACCCGTTGGGCCTGCCCGCCGGAAAGTTGGGCTGGTTTGCGCGCCGCCAGTTCCGGCAGGTTGACCAGCGTTAAGGCTTCCTGCGCCCGCCCGTGCGCCTCTGGCCGCGCCGCGCCGCGCATCCGGGGGCCATACGCCACGTTGTCCAGCACGCTCAGATGCGGGAACAGGGCGTAATCCTGAAACACCAGACCGATGTGCCGCGCCTCAGGTGGCAGGGTGGTCACGTCGCGCCCGCCGACTTCCACCCGCCCCGCGTCCGGGCGTTCCAGGCCCGCCACCATCCGCAGCACGGTGCTTTTGCCGCAGCCGCTAGGGCCCAGGAGGGCCAGCGTTTCGCCTGCTTGCACGGTCAGGGACACGTCCTGAACGGCGCGGGTGGAGCCGAAGGACTTGGCGAGGTGGTGGGTGGTGAGGGCGGGAGGTGGCACGCTGCTCAAGTTAGCGTCTAGCCTTCGTGAATACCTGCTGGATTGAGGCGAAACGTCAACATCAGGTCACTTCCCCTTCACCCCCGTCCAGCACTGTAAATGCCGTTGCAGACAGCAGCAGCAACACCGTTGCCAGCGCGCACGCCTCGCCCAGATTGCGTTCGCCGGGGCGGCCTAGACGCTCGTACAGCCCCACGCTGAGGGTGGCCCATTCTGGGCGGGTCAGCACCAATGTTGCGCCGAACTCGCCCAGCACGGTGGCGAGGGCCAGTGCCGCGCCGCCGCGTAGCGCAGGCAGCGTCAGCGGCAGCGTGACCGTGCGCTGAGCCGCCAGTGGGCCAGCACCCAGGGTGCGGGCGGCCTCGAATAGACGGGGCGGCAGGGCACGCAGCGCGGGCAGTACCGAGCGCACCACCAGCGGCAGCGCCAGCAGCGTATACGCCGCGATCAGCATGGGCAGCGTGGCCGCCAACGCCGGATAGGCCAGCAGGTAGCCTACGGCCAGCGACACGGGCGAGACCATCAGCGGCAACAGCGAGATCAGGTCCAGCACCCGCGAACGCGCCAGCCACGCGCCCAGCGCGTACAGGCTGCCCAACAGTGTTGCCCCCACCAAGGCCATTGCCCCGAAGCGCAGGGTGTTGCCCAGCAGCAGCGGCGTATCCGGGTCCGCGAAAATGCCCTGCCAGTACAGTAGTGTTGGCCCGCCCGAACCCAGCAGCCCACGCGCCACCACGGCCAGCAACGGCGCGAAGCAGATCAGCAGTGTGACCGCGCCCAGCCCCAGAATCCCGGCTAGCACGCCGCCCCGCGCCGGGGGCAGACCGGAGGACGGCACGCCCGCCCCGCCACGCGTTAAACCTGTGTAGGCCCACGTCGCCACCAGCGTCAGCAGCAGTTGCCCAGCGATCAGGGCGCTGGCCTCCGACAGACGCAGTTGCAGGGCGGTCAGGGTGTAGATCTCCACCTCCAGCGTCGCGTATTGTTCGCCGCCCAGCGCCAGCGGCAGCCCGAAGCTGAGGGCCGAGTACAGGAACACCAGCACCATGCCTGCCGCCAATCCCGGCAAGGCCAGTGGCAACGCCACGCCCAGCGCCGCCCGCCAGCCACTCGCGCCCAGCGTCCGCGCCGCGCCGATCAGATGCGGTGGCACGCGCGAGAAGCCGCCGTAAGACAGCCGGATCATCACGGGCAGATTAAAAAATAGGTTGCCCAGAATAATCAGTGCGGGCGTGTCGCTGACGTCTATCCCCGTCAATGTGGTGATCCAGCCGCGCGGCCCCAGCAGCGCCGAGAGGCCCAGCACCGCCACCAGCGTAGGCGTCACGAAGGGAAGCAGCAAAAGCCGCAGAAACAGCCCCTTGCCCGGAATGTCGGCCCTGGACAGCAGATAGGCCAGCGGCGCACCGATCAGCAGGGCCAGCAATGCTGTTCCCCCGGCCTGCGCAAGCGTCCAGCCCAGGCGGCCCAAAAAGTACGGATCGCGCCACACGCCCAGATTCACGCCGCCCTCCGCCAGCGTGCGCCCCAGCGGCACGGCCAGCAGCAGCACCGTAAAAATCAGCGCGGGCAGCGCCAGCAGCCAGCCGGATAGGCGGGAGGGGATCATGGGCAGGAGTGTAGAGGGTGAGGGTGGGGAAGACGGCCCCGTCAGACTTGCCTGTTTCCTGAGTCTGGGTGGTGATTCAGACGCCTGACAATCAAACTAAACCAAGTGTTCAAGCTGTTCGGCGGTTAGACCATTTAACTTTGAGACTGTCTGACTTCCCTGTACGCGCGTAGACTCCAGCCATGCTCCAGAACCTCCTGTCCCGTCTGGACGATTCCGGCAACCTCATTCCGCGCTACACGCCGCCGCGCTGCCTGCTGGAGCGTCAGGCGGTGGGCGGCTGTACCATCTGTCACGATGTCTGCCCCCACAATGCCGTCCTGACCGGGCTGGTGGGCATGTCCATTCAGTTTGACGCCGACGCCTGCACTGGCTGCGGCATCTGCGTGCAGGCGTGTCCCACCGGGGCGCTGGAATACAGCCTTCAGCCCACGTTGCAAAACGTGCGCGACCAGAAGGCCGAGGACGGCGTGGCGGCAGGCGAGGGCGAGGCCAGCCTGACCTGCCCCCAATCCGGCGCGGGCGGCCCTCAACTGCCCTGTCTGGGCCGCGTCACCCCAGCGGTGGTGTCGGCGGCGGGTGCGTGGGGAACGCCGCTCACGCTGATTCACGGCGAGTGTGGAACCTGCCTGGTGGGTGCGCCGGATGTGCCGCAGCGTCTGGAAGTAGTGGTGGCCGAGGCCCAGCAACTGCGCGCCGCCACGGGCAAACCCGCCCGCGTGACCGTGCGCGCCGCCACCCCAGATGACACCGAGCGGGCCGTGCGCGTGTCCCGCCGGGGCGCATTCGGGGCCATGTTCCGGGCGGGCAAGGCGCAACTGGCCCAGAGCATTCCCGAATCCCCGCTGCCCTTCGTGGACTGGAGCGAACCCGAGGAACGCACCCCCGAGGAGTGGAAGTGGCGTAGGCTGACCCTCAAGCCTGTGCCCGCCACCGACGCTCCGGTTCACTGGCCCGCGCCCGTGGTGGACGACACCTGTATTGACTGTCCGGTGTGCCACAACGTCTGTCCCACCGACGCCATTGACCGCCAGATTCAGGACGACGGCGGCGTCAGCCTGCTGCTCAATCTGTCCGCCTGCACGGGCTGCATGGCCTGCCTGCGCTCCTGCCCGCCCCAGGCCATGCACGAGCAGTCCGAGTGGTTCCCCGCCGCCTTTGCCGGGCCGATCCTGCTGCGCGAGGGCGAGAGCATGATGTGAGGTTGGGGATGTCTGAGTGTGTCTGCGGGTGTAAGAGCTGGGTAGCTTGAACGCCCACTGCTTCAGCGGTTGGACGTCTGGACCGTTTGACGGTTAGACCGCCTTCTCCGCTATCCTGCCTCCCGATGTCGCGTTTTCTGCCCCTGATGTGTCTGCTGCTGTGCGTGGGCGGCGCGCAGGCGCCAGTGGCGCAGACTCCGGCTACACAGGCTCCGGCAACACAGCAGGCAGACCTGACCCTGCAACGCGAACCCGGCCTCAGTGCGGGCGTGCAGAGGGTTCTGCGTGACCTGCCCCCCGGCGTGCGTGCGGGTGTGCTGGTGCAGGACTTGCAGACCGGGCGGATGTTGCAGACCAGACTGCCCGATGCGCCTTTTATCCCCGCCAGCGTGACCAAACTGGTGATGGCCTCGGCCATTCTGAACGAGCGCGGCGGCGCGGACGGCTGGTGGAGCGCCGAGTTGACCGTTCCCGCCGCGCAGATCGGGCAGGCGAGCGTGAAGGCCGTGACCCTGCGCGGCAGTGGCGATCCCACCCTGAGCGTGTCGGAGGGTACTTACAGCCTGCGCCTCCTGGCAAAACAGGCGTATGCGCGCGGCCTGCGCGTGGTGGGTCAGGTGCGGCTGGACGACGCCCGGCTGGATTCGGGCACTTGGAAGGACGCGCCTATAGAGCTGCCCATGACGGCCCTGCGCCTCGCGGAGTGGCACGACGCACCGCCCCCCAGCGCGGAGTCGGCCCGGAGTCGGCTGAGCGCGGCATTGATCTTAGAGTTGCGCCGCGCTGGAATCAGGGTCAGTTCCGAAGATGTGGGCGAGGCGGCCCCCTTCAAGCCCTACCTCCCACCGCCGCGCACCGACGAGCAGGGCAGGCCGTTGCCCCCCGATCCGGTGGTTCCCGTGGACCGCCGCCCCGAACAGGCGGTGGCCAGTGTGCGGAGTGCGCCCGTGGCAAAGTTTCTGGCTGCCACGCTGCGGCCCAGCGACAACCTGAACGCCGAGGAACTGCTGGGCACGCTGGCCCTGCGTCCCGCCGCGAACGGCACGCTGTCTGGCGGACTGGCGCGCGAACGGGCCTACCTGGGCCGCATCGGGGTGGACCTCAGCGGCGTGGTGCTGGCCGATGGCAGCGGCCTGAGCCGCGAGGACCGCCTCACCCCGCGCGCCCTGGTAGACCTGCTGCGCGTGATGTATGACCTGCCGTATCCGTTGTCCGGCACGCCTGCCGAGGGTTCAGGCTTCCCTGATCAGGTTTACCGCCAGCGTCAGAACGCCTTTATCGAGGCGCTGCCCCAGGGCGGCACAGGAGAGAATGTTCCTGCTCATGATGGACGCGGCGGCACCCTAGCCCGGCGCTTTCTGGGTGCGGGTCTGGACGTGCGGGCCAAGACCGGCACGCTGCCTGGCGTTAGCAGCTTGGCCGGGTATGTCACGGCGAAAAGCGGGCATACGCTGGCCTTCGCCCTGATGATGAATGGCCCCCTGGACACCCCGATCCTGACCCTCCGCGCCCTGCTGGACAAGACGGTGGAAGTGCTGGCGGCAGAGAACTGAGCGGCGAGTAAAATAGACTCATGCGCCCCCTGCCCCTGCCCTTTCCCGACGAATCCGAAGCGCCGCACGTCACTGAACTGCGGTTCGCGGGCAGCGGTGTGACCGTGCGCGGGGCCTTTGAACTCAACGAATTCGCCACTCTGACTCCCGACAACCTGGAATTCCTGCGTCTGTATATCCGTGTGCGTGGCAATTTAAAAGAAGTGGAGCGCGTGTTGGGCGTCAGTTATCCTACTGTGCGCGCCCGTTTCGATACCCTGCTGCGCGCCATCGGCTACGAACCCGAACTGGCCGATCCCCAGGCCGAGATTCTGAGCAGCCTGGAACGCGGCGAGATCACCCCGGACGAGGCGGCGCGCAAGCTGCGGCGTTAACTGGGCTGGGTCACCCGGTTGTCCCAGCCAATGCCCCGCTCTGGCCCTAGACTTGGCGGTATGGAATCCCGATGAGCGGCGTGGTCTGGCTGGCCCTGGATGGTGTGGGCCACCCCGGTGACGCTCCGCCCGGTAGCGTGTGGGAGCAGGACTTGCCCGCGCTGCGCCCGCTGATTGACGCCGGGGTGGCCCTGGACACCACCCTGGGTGTGCCCGGTCTACCCCAGTCCGGCACCGGCCAGAGCTGCTGGCTGACGGGCGTGGACGCGGTCCGCCTGATGGGCAAGAACGGCATGGGCGAACACTTCGGCCCGCATCCGGGGCCGACATTGCAACGGCTGCTGCGCCAGTCCAGTCTTCCTGCGCGGCTGGAGGCGGTGGGTCTGCGCGCGGCCCTCGCCAACCATTACGTCCCGCAGTATCTGGAGGCCCAGGCCCGCCGCCCCCGCATGGGCTGTTTTCCCTTCTCGTTCACGGCAGCGGGCCTCCCCCTCAACCCGCCCGCAGTGCCGCCGCTGAGCGCAACGCTGGGCCTGGGCTACCGCGAACCCTGGACACCGTTTCAGACGCTGCATGAGGTGGCAGAGGTAGGGCGTGCGCTGGCGAAGGCCGCCCGCGAACATGACCTGATCGTGGCCGATCTGTGGTTCGGCGATCTGCTGGGCCATCTGGGGCGCGAGGCTGGGCCGTCGCCGGAAGTTCGGACGGCAGCTTTCGGATATCTGGCCCGCGTGGACGCCCTGCTGTCCGGGCTGCTGGACGGCGGGGCGCGGGTGGTGATCGGCAGCGATCACGGCAATCTGGAAGACCTGAACACCAAATCCCACACCGTTGCTCGGGTACCTTTTGCCGGAGTGGGCGTCGATCTGGGCGCGGCAACGAATGTGGTGGAGGCTGGACAGATGATCGCCGGGTGGTTTGGCCTGGGTTCCGTTGGCGACGGGCTATCTGACCCACCTCTATCCCAGACCTGAAAGTTATCCACAATTTTATCCACAGGGCTTGTGGACAAGTTGTGGATAAGCCAGAGGCTCTGTAGGAGACGATCAAGCAGTTTATGCGTCCTGTACGATCTTGAGGGCTGTATTAAACGGCGTTCACGGCGCCCAAAGTTATCCACAGGCTGCCGTTTCACTGTGGATAACTCAGGGGATGGTGGCCCGAACGGCCCCGATAAATGCCGCCACCTTTGCCGGATCCTTCACGCCAGGACGGGCTTCAAGCTGGCTCACCGCGTCCACGCAGGCGGGCTGCAAGACCCGGATGGCCTCCGCCACGTTCCACGGCCCCAGCCCTCCGGCCAGCCACGCCCCGGGGGGAAACGTTTCACGCAGGCTTTCCCAGTCCAGTGGTACGCCGCCCCCTGGTTGTGGAGCGTCCACCATCAGGGTGACGGCGGGAACACTGGCCCAGACCTCTGCCCCGGCGGCCAGATCGGTGGGACGCAGCACACGCAGCACCGGGTAGAAGTCGGCCACCGCCCGCACAAAGGCGTCAGAGAGGGGGCCGTGCAATTGCACCGCTGAGACCCGCGCCGCCTCTGCCGTCCGCAGCACCTCGTCCAGGCCCTGATCCAGAAAGACGCCCACCCGCGCCACGGCTGGCCCCACGCTCAGGCCTGCTGCCCGCGCCACGTCCGGCGAGACCCGCCGCTTGCTAATGGGCGCGAAGATGAAGCCCAGGGCATCCGCGCCCGCCTGCGCCGACTGCACGGCGTCATGGATGGAAGTGGTGCCGCAGATTTTGATCCGTGTGTGGGCCTCAGCCATTGCGGCCCTCCAGCGCCTCTATCCGGGCTTCCAGATCGCGGTTTTTCTGGAGCAGGGCCAGCAGCAGCAGGGCGTAGTGGTCATACAGCTTGGGGCGCTCCATGCGGTAGTCACCCGCCATCCAGCCGTTCAGCAATCTCTCGGCCTCCCGCAGCACCTCGTCGGCGGGCACCTCGCGAAAGCCCCGCTGGCCGATGATCTCGCGGGCAAAGTTCAGTTCACGTTCGGGATCGGGACGCTCAGACATACCTTCCATTCTGAAGGCTGAAGCTGGAACGCGCACACCGCGTCGGCAGCGCCCGGTTCAGGTCCGTCCCCGCGTTTACCAGCCCAGGTCCGGCGGGGTCACGATCTGATCGGCGGGCAGATCACTGAACAGCGTGTAGGTCAGGGTGTAGGTGCCGGGAATCACGCGGCTGAGCAGGATGGCGTCGCCGTCCACGCGCGGCTGCACGTTCGCCAGACTCGGCCCCTGGAGTTGCAGCGGGCCGCGCACGGCGGGGGTGCTGCCGCCCGTGGGCAGCGGATCGATCAGGCGCACGTTTTCCAGCGTGCTGTCCACCGTGAAGACCAGCGTGACCGCGTAGTTCTGCGCGCCCGCGTTCACGTTCTTGGTCAGGCTGGCCCGCGCGCCGTTCTGTACGGTGCGGGTCACATTCGCCCCGGCGGGACTCTGCACCCGCGCGGTGCCGGTGGTCCGCAGGCCCACGGGGTCCAGCACGGCCTCGGCGGTGTCGCTGCGGCACACGCGTACCGGCAGTTTCAGCCGCAGCGGCTGGCCCCCGCTGAAGTCGCCCGACGTTTCCAGCGGGTAGTCGCTGGTCCAGCCGGTGGGGAGGTTCAGCTTCAGGCGGCCCGGCAGGCGGTAAGGAAAGTCGGTGCGGGCGCTGGCGGTCAGTTGGGTCACGTCGCAGGCGTTCACGATGTCCGGGGCGGTGATCAGCGTCACGTCGGTCAGCACCCGGTACTCGATGGTCACCTTGCCCGCCACCCCGTCAGTCACTCGGCCCGGCAGCGGCGGCGTGAAGGTGCTGCCGGGAATCGGGGTGGGCTTGACCGGGTAATCGCCGGGCGAGAGCGGCACGTTGGCCGGGGTGTTCAGGGTGCGCCCGGCCACCTCGAAGGGCACACCGGTCAGGGGGATGCGCTGATCGCCGTAGATGGCCACGGCGTCCACCGCCAGTTGCCCTTCCGGCGCGCGGGCCACGAAGCGGATCTTGGTGAAGCCCGGCTGGTAGCGCACCTCGCTGGGCGAGACGATGTTCCCGGTCCCCTGCAAGATGCTGGAACTGATCGGCACGTAGCCGGGCGGCAGTTGCGGGCGCACCGCGCTCTCGCCCACCAGCGTGTACGACGCCCCCGGAATCGGGCGGCCCTGCGGGTCCACCACATCCACCAGCAACTGATTGTCGATTCTGGCCCCGGTGGGAGGGTTGAAACCGCCCACGCGCGCCGTGACCGGCTGATCATTTAAACGGAACGAGTAGCGCACCGAGTTGCTGTACTGCTTGGTGGTGGGCAGGACCCGGATAAAAACCTGCCACTCGCCCACCATCTCGGGCGTGATGGTAAAGCGGTCCGTGGCGGTCTTGCCGTTGTCGCTGGGCGTCAGGTTCGCGCGTTTGCCTCCCGGCTGTACCACGAAGGTCTCGGCTTCCTGCGGACCGTCGATGTCGTAATTCAGGATGCCCACGGTCTTGCCCACCCAGTCGGGCGTGACATTCAGGCGGGCGGCCAGCAGCGGCTCGGGGGTGTTGCTGCGGGCGTTGACCGTGAAGTCACTGGTCTCCAGCGCAAACGGCGAGGCCACCCGCAGCGCGTAGGAGTTCTTGCCGTCGCCCTTGCTGTTAACCCGCAACGTGTACGTCCCGGCCCCCAGGCCACCCGCAAAAAAACTGTCCCAGGTGTGTGCGCGGTTCTGTCCATACCTGCGCTCGGCCACCGTGCCGCCGGGGCCGACCAGGGTAAAGGTGGTGGTGAACGCCTCGTTTTTCTTGTACAGCTCGTCGCCGAAATACCCCGCCGCGCGCCGCCCATCCACGTAATCGGCCAGATTGAAGGTGGGCGAGTAGATTTCCAGGCCCAGCGGCTTCCCGGCGTCCTGCGGCAGCACGCGAATGGTGTAGCTCTCCACGTCCTGAATCCACTTCTCGCCCACCGACACCAACGGCAGCAGGCCCCCCACCGGGCTGCCCCCCTCGGTCTGGGCCAGGGCCGGAGCAGCGCCCATCAACAGGGCGGCGAGAAGCGTCAGATGGGCAGAGAACCGACTGGGGAAGACGTTGGGCATGACTGCAAAAAGCATACACGCCCCACCGCACGCGCCGCCGCACGCCTCACCGCATGGCCCGCGCTAGCATCAATGTCACCATGCTCTACGCCCGCGCCCACGCCCGCACGTCCGCCGCCGCCCTGAGCGGCAACCTTCAGGCCCTGTCCCGCCGCGCCGGGGTGCCGCTGCTGCTGCCTATCAAGGCTGACGCCTACGGCCACGGACTGGAGATCGTGACTCGCATTGCCGCCCATCATCCCGACGTGTGGGGACTGGCAGTGGCGACGCCGCAAGAGGCAGGAACGCTGGCGGCCCTTAATCCCGGCAAGCCGATTTTGCTGCTCACGCCGCCGCGTCCCGCCGAGGTTCTGGTGCTGGCTGATCTGGGCGTGAGACTGCCCGTCGCCTCGCTGGCCGAGGCCGAGGCCCTGCCCCCCCACGCCCGCGCGCATCTGAAGATAGATACGGGCATGAACCGCCTGGGTGCGCGTCCCGAGGACGCCGTGCGAATCGGGCAGCGGCTGGCCGAGCGCGGCGTGCTGGAAGGTGCGTACACCCATTTCGCCACCTCCGACGAGCCGGACCTAGAATTCGCCTGGGAGCAGTTCCGGCGTTTTCAGGGTGTGCTGGCCGAGCTTCCTCCCGTGCTGGCTCACGCCTCCAACGGCGGCGGCATCCTGAGTCTGGGAAAGCTGCCGGGCATGGGGCTGGCGCGGCCCGGTCTGGCCTCTTACGGCTTTGCGCCGCCGCATCTGGGGGGCGTGCTACCCCTGACCCCGATCATGACCCTGGACGCCGAGATCACGCACCTGCACACCGCCCGCGCGGGCGAGAGCGTCAGCTACGGCGGGTTGTGGCACGCCCCGCGAGACACGTTGCTGGCGACGGTGGGTTTTGGCTACGCCGACGGCATGCCGCGCAACGCCACCGGACAGGCCCAGGTGATCGTGGCGGGCGAGCGCCGCCCGGTGGTGGGCCGCATCTGCATGGACCAGTGCATGGTTGACGTGACCGATTTACAGGTGGAGGTGGGCGACGCTATGCGCTTCTGGGGGCCGGACGGCATCACAGTGGGCGACGTGGCCGGATGGGGCGGCACCAACGAATACGAGGTGCTGACGGGTCTGGGCGCGCGGGTGGAGCGGCTGGCCGGGGTGTGAGCCTGACCCTGCGTGACCATCTCGCCGCAGCCGTGCAGACTCTGCGTGTGGCGGGCGTGCCCTCGCCGGAAGTGGACGCGCGGGCGCTGGTGCTGCACGCGCTGAATCTCTCACCCACCGCTTTTCTGCTGCGCGGATCAGAAGAGGTGGCTGGGGCTGACGCTGAACGTCTGGGAGAGTTGATCCGCCAGCGGGCCGCGCGGACGCCTCTACAGCATCTGCTGGGAATGGTGGACTGGGGTGGCGTGCAACTGCGTGTGGACGGGCGGGCGCTAATTCCCAGGCCAGAAACGGAGTGGCTGCTGCATCTGGCGCTGGCCGATTTGAATGGGGTCTCTGCGCCGCGTGTGGTGGATGTCGGAACGGGAACGGGAGCGCTGGCGCTGGGCGTCAAGATGGCCCGGCCAGATGCAGCGGTGCTGGGAGTGGACCTCAGTTCCGAGGCTCTGGCGTTGGCAGGGGAGAACGCGGCGCTGAACGTTATGGATGTGGTGTTCGTCGAGAGCGATCTTCTGGCTAATATTCCTGGCACTTTCGATCTGATCCTCGCCAACCTGCCCTATCTGCCCGACGCTGACCGTGCCCACGCTGACCCCGAAGTGCGGCACGATCCCGATCTGGCGCTGTACTCCGGCCCCGATGGCCTGCTGTTGGCCCGCCGTCTGATCCCGCAGGCCCACACGGCTCTAACTGAAAGCGGCCTGCTGTGGCTGGAACTCGATCCACGCAACGCCCCAGCCTTCGCTGCCGAACTGCGCGCTCAGGGCTGGGCTGTCACGCTGCACGCGGACCTGACGGGCCGGGAACGCTTCGTGCGTGCAGAACTGACACCCCTCACCCCGAGGTGAGACAATGCGCGCCGTATGAGCGACCCGGCCTCCGAACCCAATTCCGTAGCGACACCGCCCAAAAAAGCCCGCGCCCGCGTTCCCAAGACGGTCTGGGATCTGGTCTTTACTTTTGGGATTCCCATCCTGATCCTCAGCCCCAACATTCTGGGCAGCGGCATCAGCGTGGCCGACTTTTTGGGCGGAGAAAAAGCGGGCGGTGTTCCGGGGCTGGGTTCTGCCAATGTCCGCGCCTACCTGCTGGCCGCCCTGATTCCAGTGGTCTATGTCCTGTGGGACATCCTCAAAAACAAGAACCTGAGTCCGGTGGCCCTGATCGGTGGGGCGGGGGCGATCTTCGGCGGGGCACTGGCCTTCTGGTACGTGGACGGCTTCTGGTACGCCATCAAGGACAGCGCGCGGTCTTACCTGACGGGCATCCTGTTTCTGATCAGCGCGGCCACTTCCGTGCCGCTGTTCCGCGTGTTTCTGGACGCTGCCAGCATTGGCGAGAAGCCTGAAGACCGCGCGGCCACGCAGCAGGCCATGCGTGATCCGGGCGTTCACCGGGGGCTGGTGCTGGGGACCATCGTGTTCGCGGTGGTGGACCTGATCGGCGGCGTGGTGAACAGCATCGTCAACTATGACCGCGTGGTTGCCAAATTCGGCAGCGAGGAATTCAACGCTCAGGTGGCCGCCGTGAACGCCATCATGCGGATACCGGGGCTGGTGATCAGTCTGGTGGGCGTGTTCGCTGCCATCTGGTTCGTGCAGCGCGCCGTCAGGGTCCGTTTCGGGCCGGAGGCCAGCCTGCTGGAACCTGCCAAGCTGGCTGCCGCCATGCGCGAACGCGGCGAGGTACGGGCCGAGCAGGGTGACCCGGCCTGACCTGATCGTTTTTCAAGACAGCGCGCCAGTCGAAGTCTAGGGCTGGCGCGCTGTCTGTTCTGACCTCTGGCGGGTGCGGGTCAACCACGCTGATCATGCCAGCACCCGTTCCGGTCATGCTCTGGTCACGGTGGGGGGTTCATGGTGGCCCCAGGTGAGCAGGACGGACGTTCGTTCTCCCAGTCCAGATCACCGGGAGGTCAAATGAAGGAAGTGATGAACAAGGATCAGGTTCACTCCCGGCTTCTGCCGTACATGTCGGCGGCGCGGTGGGCCATCGCCGGAGCGTTGCTGCTCCTGAGTGCCTGCGGTGGCGGGGGCGGGACGCCCGGCGATACCGAGGCCCCCACCGTCACGCTGAGCGCCGCGCCGGGCACGGTGGCCGAGGGTGGCAGCGTGACCCTGGCCGCCACTGCCACCGACAACGTGGGTGTGAGCAAGGTCGTCTTCAAGGACGGCGCGGTGGTGCTGGGCGAGGACACTGCCTTGCCCTACACCCTGAACGTGACGCTGGCGGCGGGCAGCAGCGGCGTCCATACCTATACCGCCCAGGCGTTCGATGCCGCCGGAAACACGGGCGTTTCTGCGGGGCAGTTCGTGACCGTGACCCCCGCCGCCGCGCAGGCGGGCGTGTGGGACACCAGTACCTGGGACAACGCACAGTTTCAGTAGCCTTCAGGATCGGCCCGGCACCAGCCCTCTCATTTCTGTCCAGGAGGACAACCCATGAAAAACCAGACCCTGATCCTGACCGCGCTGGCCGCCCTGACCCTTTCCGTGACCGCCGCCGCCGCGCCGTTTACCACGCCGCACACCTTTGCGCCGGGTACCGCGATCAAGGCCGCCGACATGAACGACAACTTCGGAGCGGCCCAGACCGAGTTGCGCCGTCTGGACGAGAAGATGGTGGCGGTGGTTCATAAGAGTACGGCGGCTAACATCAGCAGCAACTGGACGTGTATCGACAACGTGGTCTCCAACGGCAATCCCAATGCGCTGGTATTCGTGACCCACAACTATAATCCTGTCGGGGCGACTCTCAACTACTCTCTGTACACCACAGGCGTCTTCTACACTGGTGGGAAGTGGTGTATCTACTACGAAGACACCAGCAAAACCATGCCCGCTGGAATCACTTTCAATGTACTGATCGTCAAGCCCTGAACGCGGGGACGGAGCAGGGAACCGGGGACGTGGTGCCCCGGTTCCCTGCTCTGCTTCGATATGGACTGGGCAGAAGTTCAGCCGCGCTGCTGTCCGGCTTCCCGCTCTCCATAGACGTCTGCGTATTTCACTCTCAGGGCGTCGGCACTGGCACGCGGAACCATGTCGCGGATGTCGCCGCCGTAGCTGGCGATCTCGCGGACCATGCTGCTGGACACGAAACTCCAGCGGGTGGCGGCCATGATGAACACGGTTTCCACCTCGCCGAGCTGGCGGTTTAAGTGCGCGATCTGCAACTCGTACTCGTAGTCGCTGACCGCCCGCAACCCGCGCAGGATGATCCCTTTTTGCTCCTGCGCCATGTAATCCACCAGCAGCCCGCCGAAGGAATCCACCCCGACGTTGTCCAGATGCCCGGTGGCCGTTCGCAGAATATCCAGCCGCTCGTCCAGCGTGAACAGGTGCCGCCCCTGCTTGCGGGCGTTGTGCATCACGGTCACGGTTACGGAGTCGAAGATGCGGCTGGCGCGGGTCAGCACGTCCATGTGCCCGCTGGTGATGGGGTCAAACGATCCGGGAAAGACGGCTTTCATGCGTCCGTTACTTTATTCGCCGCCGCCTGCCTGTGGTAGAGGGTCAGGCTGTTGCTGCCGTACTCCCTGACCTCACGCGTAAAGCTGGGATGCTCCGGGAGTTTTAGACGGTCTGGGTGCTGGCAGATCAGCAGACCATCCGCCGCCACCACGTCGCTGTCCAGCAGTTGTGCGGTCAGGGCGGGAATGTCGGCCTCGTATGGCGGATCGCTGAACACGATGTCGAAGCTGCCCAGCCGGGAGAGGAGTTTCTGGGACTCGCCGCGAATGATCCGCACCCGCAATTCCAGTGCGCGGGCATTTGTTTCCAGTGCCTTAACAGCGCGGGTGTCCTGCTCGATCAGCGTGACCGTGTAGCCCCGGCTGGCCGCCTCCAGTCCGATGGCGCCGCTGCCGCCATGCAGGTCGATGAATGTTCCGTCTGGTGCACGGGCTGCCAGCAGATCGAACAGGCTCTTGCGAATGCGTGCGCCGCTGGGACGGGCACTGTCGGGCACCTTCAGGGGGCGGCCCCGCGCACTGCCGCCTAGAATCCTCAGGCTCACAGCAGGCTCCCCGCCGCGCGCCGTCTCATGGCGTCAGAGCCTCATACGCTTCAAAACCGTCCAGCGCCCCCGGCTCCAGCAGCCAGTCTTCCTCCTGCTTCCGGGCCTGCCCGGATTGCACCAGACGGTTCAGCTCGGCGTCCACGCGCTGAGAGACGCGGCGCAGGGGCATTTCGGCTGCGCCCTCCACGCCGCGCCAGCCTAAAAAGCTGCGGTGAAAGGCGGGCAGGGCGTCCAGACCCACGCGGGTTTCCAGTTCGCGCCAGGACAGGGGGGGGGCAGGATCAGCAGTCATCTCGCCCTGTTCTACCCTGCCCGGCCCGCCGGGTACAATGGCCCCATGAGCGATCCGCTGCCGCCCCACCCCAGCGACGCAGGCCACGGCGACGGGCCGGAGCTTCCCGGCATTCTGCCACAGGAGCTGGAAGCGCTGGGCGGTCAACTGGTCTGGCGCATCGGCAAGGACGAGGTGAGCGACGACGTGATCGTGCGGCTGGGCTACGCCTCGGCCACGCCGCGTTTTGCCCATCTGCCGCGCCTGCGCAGCGCCAACGACGCCGATCTGCTGCTGGCCGTGAACGAGGGGCGCGTGGTGATCGAGTGGGTAGATTGACCCTGCCTGCTCCCCCGCTGACCCCTCTGGTAACCCGTCCGGTGACCCTGTGATCATTGAGGCTGGGCGGCACTTCACCCTGCACGCCCCCGGTTCCCCCGAGGACACGCTGGCCTTCGTGCGTGACCCAGCCCGCGCCCTGTCGCGGCTGCATTTTCTGCGCGGATTGAATGTCCAGGGCAATGAGGTGCGCGGCGAACTGCTGGTGCCCCTGCCCGTGCTGGGCGAGGCCGATCTGCCTTTCCTGTGCATCCTGGCCCACACCCCCGACGGCGCAACATTGACACCCCAGCCCATCGACGGCGAGCGCGCCTGGGTAGAGGTGACCGGACAGGCCCAGGTGATGGAGGGCGCGCAGGCGGCCCAGGGCGGCGAAACGCGGGTGGAGGTGGCCTTCAACTTCCTGTTCCGCGCCCACCTCGCCACCCCGGATGCCCAGGGCTGGGGCGGCGCGGCCTTCGAGAAGATGGTCCGCGCCGCCGCTGGCCGCACCCTGGAACGGGTCACGCAGGAGTTGCCCGAGGGTTTACGCGAGGCGCTGGAAGCAGGCTGAAGCCCTTGTCCTGCACATTAAATCCAGCACATTAAAAAAAGAGCAGACCACCCGGCCTGCCCCTCCCTTCTCGCTCAGTTGAACGTTACTCTTCGGGAAATTCCATCGTGCGCGCGTCGCTCCACAGACCCTCTAAGTCGTAATACTCGCGGGCTTCCTTGGTCATGATATGCACCACGATGCTGCCGAAGGACAGCAGCAGCCAGCGCTCGCTGGGGCCTTCGACGCTGGGGCGCATCAGCCCGGCTTCCATCGCCTTGATACGGACATTTTCCTGCACGGCGTTGAGCTGCAACCCGGCGGTGGCGGTGCAGATCACGAAGTATTCCAGCGTGCTGCTCACGTCCGATAGGTCCAGCACGCGCACGTCCTCGGCGCGGCGCTCACGGGCGGCGTCCACGATGGCGCGGAGCTGGCTCTGGTCCAGTTGGCGGGCAGAGGGTTTGGCGGCGGTGTTCGGCTTGGTGTTCAGGGTCATGGGGTCTCCGTGGGGGGTGGGGTACTGGGTGTTGCAGCGGGCGTCGGTGTTGCGTTGGGTGCCATGGGCGGCGGTGCCTTCAGTTGGGCGTAAGGAAAGAGCGCCGCGAGATGTTCGCGGGCGTCCACACCCAGCAGGATACCAACCTCGCCCGCCCCAACCGGGAAACGCTCACCCTGAAGGCGCGGCATTCCCAGCAGATCGGCCAGCGCGCCCGCGTCGGCCACGTCCTGGTCGGTAAAGACCTGACTGGCCTCGCGGCTCTCAGGGGCCACGCGTACCTGTACCCGCGTGTAGCCCAAAGTGTTCAGGGCACGTTCCACGGCTCCCCCCAGTCCCGCGCCGCTGGCGTCCACCACGCTGACCTTCACGTTCGGCGTGGGCGAGGCGGGCGTGGGCTGATCGCCCCACAGTTTCTCCAGTTTCTCGCGGTTGACCGCCAAGTTAAAGCTGCCGCGAATGGTATCGGTGGGCAGCGTGGCAAAGCTGAGCTTGAGATTGGACAGGTACGGGCGCAGCGCCGTGAGCAACTCGGGATCGGCGTTGGTCTCCACCCCATTGCCGATGCCGCCCAGAATGGTGGGCAGCGCCGCTAGCCCGCGCGGACTGCGCAGTTTGGCCGCCAGTTGGGCCAGCGCCTGCTTCTGGTGATCAATGCGTCCGTAATCGTCCCCGAAGCCCTTGCGAACGCGCAGGTACAGCACGGCCTGTTTGCCGTCCAGATGGTGCGGTCCCGCCGCCAGCTTCAGGTTCACCCCAGCGGCGTTGTCCACCCACTCGATGCCGCCTTCCGGTACGGTCACGTCCAGGCCGCCCAGCGCGTCGATCACTCGCTCGGCGTAATCGGTGCGGACCACCACGTAGGAATCCACCCGCTCGCCCACCACCGTTTCCACCGCGCGGGTCAGCGCTTCCGGGCCGCCCGAGCCGTAACGGCTGTTGACCTTCTGGATGCTGGGGCGCTCCCCCGGATCAAAGGGACCGACGTTGGTGTCGCGCGGGATGTTCAGCACCCGCACGCGCGAGCCGTCCACCTTGACCAGCATCAGCGTGTCGGTGTTGGGCGGCTCCAGCGCGCCCACGGGGTTGTCCTGATCCTTGCAGGGCTGGTGGTAATAGCAGTACACGATGTCGCGCCCGGCCAGCAGCACCGTGAACTGAGGCGCAGTTCCGGCGGTCAGTGCCAGCCGGGACGCGCCGCCCGCTCCCTGAAGCAGCGCCAGCCCGCCCAGCGTCAGCGCCGCCAGACTGAGGCCAAAGGTCTGTGCGGCACGCAGCCGCGCCAGGGGGCGGTTGGGCACGGTCGGTCCTGATGGGGCAGGAGCCGTCACCGGAAAGCGGGGGTGGATGCGGGCTGAATCGGGGGGCTGTCAACTGGGGAGCTGGCCGCCAGATGGGCGCAGCACGGCAGCGCGTGGTACGAGCGCATCGTGCGCGGATGCACCGTGATGCCCTTGCCCTGAAGGTAGGTCACCTTGGAGATGATGGCTTTTTCCAGTGCCGCATTCAGGTCTTGCAGCGCCAGTTCGCGGATGTCGGCGTTGACCCCGCGTCCGGGTTCAGACACGTCGGCGATGTACACGCACTGGGCCACCCGGTTGCCGCCGCGCGGGCCAGTGGTGTGGTCCTCGACGGCCTCTAGCACCACCAGGTCCGCGTAGCCCCAGCGTTCCAGCAGGGTGCGCCCGGCCCGGCCATGTAGCGCCAGCGGGTGCAGCCCGTCGATCTCGCATTCTGGCGGTGCGAGGCGCAGCAGTTCGGCGTCCGGCAGATCACGGGCGATGTCGTGCAGGATGCCTGCTGCGTAGGCATGCCCGACATCCAGCCCGTTGGCCGCCGCGATCTGGGCCGCCAGTTCGGCCACCCGCACGACATGCTCGTAACGCCGTGGCCTGACCATCAGCCGCACGCGCTCCTCCCACCCGATCCAGGCGGTGGGATGGGCGTGCTGCGTTAGAACGTGGGCAATCACAGAGACAATCGCCGGGCCTGGTGGCCACTCCTCCACATCATTGGCACACTATACGCCCCTCTGCTGACGGAGAGTTGACCTGAGTGACAGTCTGACTGTGTTTTAGACTCACCCTGAACTCATAAAGACGCTTTCGCAATTCAAGTCCTGGCCCCTGTTCTCATGCTGGCTCGCACACTTCTCCAAGATCCGCTTATTCTTATTCAGGGCACGCTAATGGGGACAACCTGTTCCACGCTCAGGCTCACAGTGACATTTTCCAGAGCCTGCGCGCCCGCTGGCAGGTCCAGCTGCACCGGGGCGCTGTAACTGCCGGGGCGGTAGACCACCGTGCCGCTGATCTCGCGCAGGCGGGCCAGCAGATCGGGGGCGGCCACCACCCGCACGCTGCTGGGCTGGACGCTGCGGGCCGTGACCTTCAACCCTGCGGGCGGGGCATTCAGGGTCACGGGCAGGGTCTTGATCGGCAATTCCCCGGTGTCCAGGCGGCGCACTGTCACTGTGGCTGGGTTGGTCTGGAGGCCCTCGACGGGCTGCCCCGCCTCGTCCAGCGCGATCAGCGGCACTTCCCGTTCGGAGGCGGCCCCCAGGCTCTCCGGGCTGGTCACCAGTTTGGAGACCTGCACGATCACCCGTCCGGGACCAGTCACGCGGGCCTCGGACGGGGTGACCACGTAACGCGGCAGGCTGGCTTCCGGCGGCGTGACCACGCTCAGGACGATGGGCAGCGTGCGGGTCAGTTGCGTGTCCACGAAACCCTGCACGGTGTCGGGCGATTTGCGGCTGACCGTGGTGCCGTTCGGCGCGGCCACAGCCACAGGCCGCGTGAAGCTGCCTTCCGGCGCGCCGGTCACGTCCACGATGGCCTCGATGTTCCCGGCGCGCAGTTCACGCAGCCGCTCAGGCCGCCCGGAGAGGGTCACGCGCACCGTGCCCGGATTCAGGTCGCTGGTGGCGCGGGTGCCCTCGCCGCGTCCCCCGGTGGTGTCGCGCACGGTCACCGGCACGTCGTAGCCCTGCTCCACGTTGGCCCGGCGATCTGCCGTCGCCACGAACCACAGCGTCACCGCCACCGCCACTGCCAGCAGCTTTGGCCCCAGATTGTGGATGCTGCGCCCCCAGGCGTAACGCGGCTCCAGCCAGCGCCTCCACGCGGGCGGCTCCTGCAAGGGTGAGCTGGAATCGCCGCCGCTCACGTCCCTTCCTTGTGAATTTCTGGGCGGACTTCAGGACGGGACCTGCCTTCCGGCCTGACCTCCTCCTCTTCCGGCTCCTGCGCTGCTTCCGGTGAGACGGCCTTGCCCGGCGCAGTGGGACGGCCCGCCGGGTAGTCGTAGACCAGTTCGCGCAGTTGCTCGCGCAGTTCGGTGCCGTTCAGGTCCGGTCCCAGGCGTCCGGCCAGCGCGATCCGCATGCTGCCGCGTTCCTCGCTGACCACCAGCACCACCGCGTCGGTCAGTTCCGACAGACCAATTGCCGCGCGGTGGCGGGTGCCGTAACGGCGGTAGGTGCCGTCAGCGGGTTGTAGCGGAAACAGGCAGCCCGCCGCCACCACGCGCGCCCCTTGCAAGATGATGCCGCCGTCGTGCAGCGGGGCGTTGCGGGCGAACAGCGCCTCCAGAAACGGCACGCTGACCAGTGCGTCGATGTTCACCCCCGTCTCGGCGTACTCGCCCAGCGGCGTGCGGCGCTCAATGGCGATCAGCGCGCCGGTCTTGCGCTCGGCCAGCCGTTCCATCGCGCGGGCCAGATCCTGCAGGGCGGCCCCGCTGGCGCTGGCGTCACGCCCACGCGGGCGGCCCACCCGTTCCAGCGCGGCGCGCAACTCTGGCTGAAACAGGACCAGCAGAGCAAAGATGCCCACCGTCCCGGCCCGGCCCAGCAGAAAGCTGAGGGTGGTCAGCCCCAGCAGTTGCGCCGCCACCCACACGCCCGCGAAGACCAGAATCCCGCGCACCACGTTCACCGCCCGCGTTCCAGCTACCAGCAGATAGGCCTGATAGATCAGAAACGCCACCACGACAATGTCCAGCACATCCTGGGCACCAATCTGGCCGAACGGGGTAGTCATAAGAGGAACGGCGGACTCCTTAAGAAAAAATTGCGGGCGGGAAGACGGAACAGGCGGGTTGCACGCCTACTATACGGTCTGCCCGCATTTCACTTTTCTGAAGATCTTTCTGGAGGACCACCCATGAACATCCGTTTTCTCGGCCACAGCACCTTTTTGCTCCAGAGCGGCGATCACCGCCTGCTGATCGATCCATTTATTACCGGCAACCCCAAATCCCCGGTCACGCTGGAAGAGGCCCTCACCTGGAAACTGAGCGCCGTGCTGATCAGCCACGCGCACGGCGATCACTGGGGCGACGCGCTGGCCTTTGGCAAGGCGGGGACGCCGATCATCGCCACTGCCGAGATCGGGGGCTACGCGCAGAAACACGGCGCGGTGAATGCGGTCGGGATGAATATCGGCGGCACCTATGCGCCGGACTGGGGCAAGCTGACCCTGACCCCCGCGTGGCACAGCAGCTCCTTTCCCGACGGCACTTACGGCGGGATGCCCACAGGACTGGTCATCGAGATGGGCGGTAAGCGGGTCTACTTTGCCGGGGACACCTGCCTGTTTTCCGATATGCGCCTGATCGGGGATCGGGGCCTGGACGCCGCGATCCTGCCCGTGGGCGACCACTACACGATGGGGCCGGAGGAAGCCGCCCGCGCGCTGGAGCTGCTGCGCCCGAAAGTCGCCATTCCCATGCACTTCGGCACCATGCCGACCCTGACTGGCGATCCCCACATCTTCAAGCGGGGCGGTGAGGCGCAGGGCGTGGACGTGCGGATTCTGGAGCCGGGGGAAACGACCGAAATCTGAAAAGGGGAAGCCTCAGCCCTCCACCAGATGCGACTGCACCGCGATATCCCCATAAACCTCGGTCTGTTTTACGCTGAATTCGCCCTCCTTGACACCTTCGAGGAGGGCGGCGAAGTAGGTCGCCTGCTCGTTCCAGTTCTGCGCGGGCAGGCCCCAGAAGGTGAAGTGGCGCAGGCGGGTTCCGAAGGCGCGCAGGGCGTGCAGGGCGTCGGCCAGGGTCAGGCGGTCCCGCGAGAGGAGCGGCGTATTTACCTGCCGCACGGCATTCTGCGCGGCCCGGACCAGCTTGGCCAGACTGCCCGCCGGGTTGCGCGGGCGTTCGCGGCGCGGCAGGTCCAGCGTAACGGGCCGGGCCGGAATCAGCCCCTCGCGTTCGCGTCGGCGGGCCATCAGAAAGCCCACCAGTTCGTCTAGTTCGGCCAGCGCCTCGACGCCTTCCAACAATTCTTCGAGCAGTTCGTCGGGGGCGTCCTCGTGCCACGCTTCAGGCTCCGGCTGGGGCAGCAGCAGGCGGGCCTTCAGGGCGATCACAGTGGCCAGGGTGGGCAGCAGGTCCGGGTGTGCCTCGGCAAAGCTGCCGCCTGTCAAGCGCTGGACCCAGGCCAGCACGCCACGCGTCAGCGTCAGCAGGCCCACTTCCTGCGGCAGCACGCGCCCGCCCCGCAACGCAGAGGCGAGTTCAGCCAGCGTGCCAGTAAAGGCGGGCAACTCCACTATGAAGCCGCTGGAGAGCGAGAGGGTCAAGACGCCGCCCTCACAACTTCAGCCCTCACAGCTTCAGAAAGCCCACCTTCTCGCGCACTTCTGCCATCACGGGCGCGGCGATGGCGCGGGCCTCTTTCGCGCCCTGCGCCAGTGCGTCGCGGATGTCGTCCGGGTGCTGGGCCAGTTCCGCCGCCCGCTCCTGAATGGGGGAGAGGGCCGCCGTTACGCCTTCCATCAGCTTCTTCTTGCAGTCCACGCAACCGATTCCGGCGCGGCGGCATTCCACGTCTACCATCTCGATTGTGGGCAGGTCCGAGAACAGCTTGTGGTAATCGAAGATCAGGCACACGTCGGGGTTGCCGGGGTCCGTGCGGCGCACGCGGGCCGGATCGGTAGGAGCGGCGCGCAGCTTCTGCCACACGGCGTCCAGGGGTTCCAGCAGGCCCAGGGTGCTGTTCTCGCCCTTGCTCTTGCTCATCTTGCCGTGGCCGTCCACGCCGGGAATCCGCAGGGCGTCCTTATTGTAGACGGCCTTGGGTTCGGGGAAGGTCTCGCCGAAGGTGTGGTTAAACCGCCGGGTGATCTCACGGGTCAGTTCGATGTGCTGGGTCTGGTCCTCGCCCACGGGCACGGTATCGGCCTTGTACAGCAGGATGTCGGCGGCCATGAGGACCGGGTACATCAGCAGTCCGGCTGGAACGCTTTCTAACTGGCCTGCTTTGTCCTTGTACTGGGTCATGCGTTCCAGCTCGCCTACCGGAGTCAGGTTGGTGAAGATCCAGCTCAGCTCCTGATGCTCTGGCACATGCGACTGCACGAAAAAGACCACCTTGCTGGGGTCCAGACCCACCGCAAAGTTGGCAAGCGCCATCTCGTAGGTGCGCTGGGCCAGCAGTTTGGGATCAAACGCCGCCGGATTGGTCAGCGCGTGCAGGTCCACCACGCAGTAGATGCTGCTTTTGCCGTACTGCTCGCCTAACGTGACGTAGTTCCGCATGGCCCCGAAGTAGTTGCCGATATGGGGCTGCCCCGTGGGCTGAATTCCTGAAAAGACACGCGACATAACAGAGGCTATTCTAGCGGGCCGGGGGTGGGGGCTTGGTGGGGCTGGCGGTAGAAATCTGAGCCAGTTCAAAGTTCGTCAAGTGTCAACTGCAGAGTTTTTCCGCGAAGCAGCGATCAGTGGTCTTCTGATGGTAAATGCCGCAAGGCGACATCACCGTCGTCAGTCACCGTCCAACAAACGGAGTCGGGTCTGCATCAGTGTGTAGAGACCGTTCGGCTGGCGGGCAAAGACAAGGGCTGAGCTGAAGTCGGTGTCGGGCCAGAGCGTCCCATTGGGCGTCAGTGTGTTCACGCCCAGCGCCAGTGCCAGCGCCGCTGCGATGGCGGGAATATGGTGGTGTTCCCAGCACACCAGCACGTCCTGACCCGACTGAGACAGCAAGGAATCGCTGACCAGAATGTCCTCCTGGCCCTTGGGAACCGGCGTCTGGATATGCAGCTTGAGCCTTCGCGCCAGCGGCGTAATCGTCTCACCGGGCCGGTGTGACGCTCCATCTGGGTAGGCGGGGGCGAACAGCGCCGCCGGACGGACGAACGGTGCAGGTGGTGTGGCGGAACCCAGTACGGCAGCCAAAGCTCCAGCACGTTGCCAGCCGCGCGGGGTCAACGACTCGGCCTGCGGACGCCCCTGCTCGTTCACTCCAAAGGCGGGCTGGGGGCTGTCCGCTGCGCTGGGTTTTTCGGCATGGCGAAGAATCGTGATCGTGTGGAGGGTGGTCGTCATCTTCTGCTCCTGTTGGCGCGCATCATTGCTCTGTTTTAGCCCAGAGCTGCCCCAATTCCGCAGTCCTTCAGAGCAGTTGTCCGAGTGGAGTTGTCCCAGTCCCAGCCTCGCGCGGTGCGAGCAGGGCGTCACAGAAGCCTTTTTCGGGGATCTTCCCGGTTTTCCGGCAACACTGTCCGAACCAGTGATCAGGAAGACCCAGGCAACAAAAAACAGGCAACCCACAATTTGGGTTGCCTGCTCAGAAAAAGAGAATGGATTCAGGGGCTGGCTGGAGCCGCTGGCGTCGTGTCGGTGGCCGGGGGTGGAGTGCCATCCGTGGGCGTGGGGGTTGTCTCGGCAGGAGTAGCGGAACCCGGTGTGCTGGGCGCGGCGCTGTCGGGAGTTGCTGGTGTAGCCGGAGTTCCTGGGGTGGTGGGCGTGCCAGGAGTTGCCGGGGTGGCGGTGGGCGTCGTCGGCTTGGGTTCGGCGGCGGCCACGCGCTTGGCCTGGGCAGCCAGCACCTTTTCCAGGTTGTCGGTGGGCTTCAGGGTGGCGACTTCCTTGGTCACGAAGGCCTGTCCGGCCTCGCCCTTCTTGGTGGCCAGCACCTGCGGCTCGATCTGGGCACGCACGGCGCTCAGGGGCTGGGTCACGGCCTGCTTCAGATCGGTGGCGTACAGCACCGAGAAGCGGTCCCCGACTTTCACCACGTCGCTCAGGCTGCCCTCGCCCGCGTCCTTGAGGGCCGTGGCCCCGAAGACGGCAGCTTCCAGCTCGGGACTCAGTTTGCTGTCGCCCGCAGTTACGGCACCGCGTTCACTGACCGTGCCCCCGGCCTTGCCCGCTGCCGCCGTGAAGTCGCCGCCCTTCCAGTCGGCGCGGAAGGCCAGCGCCTGATTGCGGTCCCGGAAGCTGGCCTCGCTGACGGTGGCGCTGGCGGGGGTCTCAAACTGCTTCTTGTTCTGATCGTAATACGCCTGCAAGTCGGCGTCGCTGACCTTCACGTCACGCGCGCCGTAGGCGGCCAGACCCTGCGCGATGTTCTGGCGGGTGCCAGTCAGGTCCAGTTTCAGCTTCTCGGCAATGGCGGGCGCGGCGTAGGTCTGGATCAATCCCTGCGTCACCTGCGGCTTGAGAATGCCGTTGACCAGCCCGGCAGCTTGCTCGGGCGGCACCTGCTGAAGCAAAGAGGCGAACTGCTGGTTGCTGACCACGCCTTCCACCACGTCGGAATACGGAATGTCCTTGCCCGCAACGGTGGCGACGGTGGGGTTCTCGGTCTTCCAGTTGGGATCGAGGTACTCAATCTTGGCGTCTTTCTGAAGGCCGTCCAGCCAGCTTTCCAGCGCGGCATTTTCCTTCTGGGTCTTCAGGGCGGCCATGATGTCGGTTTTGGCCTCATCGAAGGGCTTGGGGGCAGGCGGCAGGAACTTCTCCACCTTCACGATGTAGAACTTGCCGCCACTGGCGACCACATCGGTCAGGCCGCCGTTCGTGAGGGCAAAGGCCGCCGCGCCCACTTCTGCGGGCAGGGCCACCAGCGCCACCGGACGGGGCACGCCGTTCTCGATGGGGCCGAGTGCGCCGCCCCGGTCCTTAAACTCGGTGCTGTTGGCCGAGGCCAGGGCCGCGAAATCCGCCCCGCCTTTGGCCTGGGCCAGCAGGGCCGCAGCCTTGGCCTTGTCGGCCACCACGATCTGACGGCCCTGGATGCGCGCGTCGCTCTGGAAGGCTTCGGGGTTCAGGTCGTAGTACAGCTTCGCCTCGGCGTCGGTGGGGGCGGGGGCAGCCTTTTTCAGCTCTTCCACCTTGCGTTGCACGGCGAGCTGCTTGCCCACCGACTCGCGGTATCCGGCATCGGTCAGGCCCGCACTTTGCAAGGCGTCGGTCCACGCCTTGTTGTCCTTGAAGTTGTTGGCTTCACGAACCTTGGTGACCTCGGCGTTCACGTCGTTCCGGCTGACCTTAATGTCCTGGGCCGCTGCCGTGACCAGCGCCTGCTGAATCTGGGTGGCCACCACCACGGTCTTGAAATCGTCACCCAGCACGCCGGTGTCGGTGCTGCTCAGAACCTGGTTGCCCCGGCGGGCCTGGTCCAGTTCCTCGGCGGTGATGGTCTGCCCGTTGACGGTCAGGGCGGGCGTGCCAGAAGTCTTGTTGCCACTAAACAGCCCGGCGATATTGGGGGTGAACTGGTAGGCCATGCCGACCACCAGAAGCAGGGCCAGCACGATCAGCATGACGTTGGTGACTTTCTTTCGCTTCACTTGATCTCCTTAAATATTGGTGCTAGCGTACCTGAGCCTTATTGGCCACGCACTCGTAGCTCAGGTGGATAGAGCGTTGGCCTCCGAAGCCAAAGGCCACTGGTTCAAGTCCAGTCGAGTGCACCACGTCCAGAAAGTTGCCACCCTGCGGGGTGGTTTTTTCGTGGATTGGGTTTGTTCAGTGCAGGAGTCCAGCAAACACACGCGCAAGAGTCTAGCATGCAAGGTTAAACGGGCGTGAAGCCGCAAAGTGCGTTGTGGGGCCTGTTTTTGGCCGCCTTCCTTCATCTGGAGGGCAGGTGGCGGTCCCGCCCTGTACGCTGGAAGGCATGAGCGATCCCACCTCCGGTTCCAACGTTCCGTCCAGCGGTCTGCTGAGTCTGCTGCCCCGTCTGCCCGGCAGTTACGACGGCCCCCAGACGCCCGAAGCGGCCCCCTACGCCCTGGTCGGCGTGGGTGAGGGCACGCTGGCCGCCCACCTGTTGCAGGCGCTGGCCCTGCCCAGCCTGACCCGCACCGGAACCCAGTTCGTGCTGAGCAGCCCCGACGCTGGGACCGCCGCTACCGATTACGCCGATCTGGCTGAAGTGGCCGGGGCCACCGCCCGCCGCATCAGCACCGGGGGCCGACCCGACGAGATTGATGTGCTGGTGCCGGGCGGACCGCTGTCCACCTATCACTTCGCGCAGGCGGTGGCCTACGCCAGCGGTCACGCCGAGGAAGCCCAGGCCGCCGACGCTGCGCTGGCCGATCTGGCCGCCCGCTGCGCCCCGAACATAGAGGAGAACAATCCGGCCCGCGATCTGGCCTGGAGCCTGTGGGGGCGCACACCGCTGCTGCTGGCCGCCAGCGACGCCGACGCCCTGCCGCATGCGTGGCAGCAACTGCTGGCCCGCACTGGAAAAACGCTGGCCGTGCCGCTGCTGGGCGACGTTCTGCCCCTGGCCAGCGGGGCCTTTGACGCCCGCCACGAGCAGGGCGACGCCAAGGTGGCGCTGATCCTGGGCGACACCGATCCGGCGCTGCTGCTGGCCCGCGAGATTCTGGATTCGCGCATCGACGAGATCATCCATGTTCCGGCCCCGAACGGCGCGCAGGGTTACCCCGCCGCGCTGGCGCTGTGGTATTTCGGCGCGTGGGTGTCTGCTTATCTGGCCGAGCGTTACGGAGCCGAACCGGCAGACCCTGTCGTGCTGGCCCGCGCCCAGGCGGGCCTGAGCGGTGAGGGCGGCAGCGAGGCCACGGGCGACCTGCGCCTGAGCGCCCCCCGCGACGACCTGCGCCGCACCCGCGTGGAAGAGGACCTGCCCGGCTGGGACGGTGACGGGGATGACGATGCCGATGACGACGATGTGGACGGCTTCGAGGACCAGGATGACCGCGAGGAGGACTGACCAGAGCGCTCTTTTCCGCCCACAGTGCCTGTGGCGAGGCGGCACCGAGGTCACGCCTCGTCCGTCCCATTTCCTGAAAGCGTTTCCTGGAGCGAGTTCAGCCATTTCCTGAAGGCGGGCGTGTCCCACGTCAGGGCGCTATCATGCGCGTTGTGCGGCTGCTGTTGCTCTCTGACATCCACGCCAACAACACTGCACTTGGGGCGGTGCTGAAGGACGCGTCCTCGCGCCGTTACGATCAGGTGATCCACCTGGGTGACGCGCTGGGCTACGGCCCCAATCCGCGTGAGGTGCTGGACGTGCTACGCGATCTGGACGCGGTGTGCATCATGGGCAACCACGATCAGATGCTGCTGGAATACGTGGATGGCAAGCGGGCCACCCGCGACAGCGTGGTCTCGCTGGCCCTGCGCTGGCAGATCGAGCGTCTTTCCGAGCGCGATATCGGCTGGGTCCGCACCTGGCGCGACGGCATCGACGACCCGGATGTGGGCGCGCGTTACCGCCACGGCACCCCGGTCAGCTTGGACGATTACACCGATTCGGTGGCGGCGGCCCGCGAGGCGTTCGGGCAGTGGCAGGGCCGTCTGGGCTTCGTGGGCCACACCCACGTTCCCGCCGTGTACGCCACCCTGAACGCCCCCACCGGCGAGTGGATCAAGGGCCAACTGTTCCACGACGGTGGCAGCTACATGGTCCCGCCCACTACCCGTGTAATCCTCAACCCCGGCAGCGTGGGCCAACCGCGCGACGGCAATCCTAGGGCCAGCTACGCCATTTACGACACGTCCCGCTCCCACTATGAGGTCTTCCGCGTGGCCTATGACATCCCCCGCGCACAGGAAGCGTCGCTGGAGGCTGGATTGCCACAGGTGCTGGCGGCGCGGCTGGCGGTGGGCAAATGAGGGGCGTGGGCTGTGGGTCGTGGGTTGTAGAGCAGAGATTTTGCCGTCGCCTGAGCGTTGCAAGTGTCTTCTTTCGGGAACTTGATCTGACCCGCCCTCTCCTCGCCTTTTCCCACAGCCCACACCCCATAACCCACAGCCCGGCATGATCCTGCACGCCCCCCTGATCGAACAGGCCGACGCTTTTAGCGGCAACGCGCTCTTACTGACTGGCCCGGCACGGGTGGGCAAACTGGGCGTGGCGTGGGCCATTGCGGCGGCCCAGAACTGCCAGGGCGCGCGGGGCATGGACGGCGAGGCGTGCGGAATCTGCCGCTCGTGTCTGGCGCTGGCGGTGGGGGCGCACCCGGATGTGCTGCTGGTGGAGCCGCGTGCCACCACCGCCACCGGCAAGGCGGCGCGGCGCAAGCTGATCCCCATCGGTGCGGTGCTGCGGGAACGCGATAAGACCCGCGAGTATGAGACGCACATCTACGAATTTCTGGAGGTGCGCCCCAGTTTTGCCCGCCGGGTGGTGATCGTGAACGGCGCGGAACACCTGGGACCGGAAGCCGCCAATGCCCTGCTCAAGCTGGTGGAGGAACCCCCGCACCGCGCCCTGTTCCTGTTTCTGGCCGAGGACCGCCGTTCGGTGCTGCCCACCATCGTCAGCCGCAGCTCTCGCCTGGGGGTGGCTCCGCTGCCCGATCACACCATCGAGTCGGCGCTGATCCGCTCCGGGCACGAGGCCGACGCCGAACTGGTGGCCTTTGCCGCCGGACGTGCGGGCGTGCTGGCCGATCTGGACGTGGTGCGCCGCGCACTGGAAGACGCCCGCGAGCTGGACAACTCGCTGGGCGTGAACCTGCTGAGCGCCCTAGAGGCCGCCGAACGGCTGGAAAAACGCTTCGATCCGGCGTGGCACCCAGAAACGTTGCGTTTTACCTGGCGTGAACGCCCAGCGCATCAGCGTGCCCGCGCCGACACCGCGCTGGACGCCCTGCAAAGTGCGCTGGAAGCGTATGCCAGCCCCAGCCTCAGCTTCCAGGTCTTTGCCCTGAACGTGCGCGAGGCATTCGGCCTGAGCTGAGGCTGGGAGGCCAGTTATTCCTCAGCTTGGAGTCGGGGGCCGGGGCTTGCTGACCTGCTGCCGCCCGGTCATGGCGCGGCCCAGCGTGACCTCGTCGGCGTATTCCAGCGCGCCGCCTACCGGCAATCCGTAGGCGATGCGGCTGACGGTTGCGCCCAGCGGCTCCAGCAGGCGCTGAAGGTAAAACGCCGTGGCGTCGCCCTCCACGGTGGTCCCGGTGGCGAGAATCACCTCCTGCCCATCGGTCACACGCGGCAGCAGGGGTTTGATATGAAGTTGCTCGGGACCCACACCGTTCATGGGACTCAGGACGCCGTGCAGGACGTGGTACAGGCCCCGGTACTCGCCGCTACGCTCAATGGCGATCACGTCGCCGGGTTCTTCTACCACGCAGATGATCGCCTGATCGCGCGCCGGATCGCTGCACACGTCGCAGACCTCCGCGTCGGTGATGTTGAAACAGACCGGGCAACTGTGCAGATCGCGCTTGGCCGACAGCAGCGATCCGGCCAGCCGCTCGATGTCCTCACGCGGTTGCTCGAACAGGTAGAAGGCCAGCCGCTGCGCGCTTTTGGGACCAATCCCCGGCAGGCGCGACAGCTCGCGGATCAGCGCGACGAGGGAAGGGGGGTATTTCATGGGCGAGAACCGCTTACGGCCCTATCAGCAGCCCACGGATGCAAGTACCACGTCCTCAAAATCCGGGAATTCCCAGCCCGCGCGTGGCGTCCTGCTGCAATGCGTCGGCCTTGGCGCTGGCGTCCTGCACGGCCACCAGGATCAGGTCTTCCAGGGCTTCCACGTCGCTGGGGTCCACCGCCTCGGGCTTGATCTTCAGGGCCGTGACCTTGCCGTGCCCGTTCATGGTGACCGTGACCAGACCGCTGGCACTGCCCTCCACCGACTTAGCGGCCAGCTCCTCCTGAATCTTGGCGGCGGCTCCCTGGGCCTGTTGCATCTGCTTCATCAGTTTCTTCATGTCCATGGTGCGTCCATTCTAGCCGGGGCAATGGGAGAGGAAGGTGGCTTGATCCGGCTGAAGATTGGCTGGATGGTGGGCCAGCATTTGGGCCTTGATCCGCCTTTGCCCCCGCGCAGGCGGCGTATGTTGGGGGCAATGTTGGTAGATCAGCTCGGACGGCCCTTGCGAGACCTGCGGATCAGCGTGACGGACCGCTGCAATCTGCGCTGTACCTATTGCATGCCCGCCGAGATCTTCGGCCCCGATTACGCCTTCCTGCCCCGCACCGAACTCCTGAGCTTCGAGGAAATCGAGCGGCTGGCCCGCACCTTCGTCTCGCTGGGTGTGCAGAAGCTGCGGATTACAGGCGGCGAACCCACGCTGCGCCGCGATCTGCCCGAACTGATTTCACGCCTCGCAAAGATCGACGGCGTGCAGGACATCGCGCTGACCACCAATGGTCTGCTGCTGCCCCGTATGTCGGCGGACCTGCGCGCGGCGGGTCTGGACCGTGTGACAGTCAGCATCGACAGCCTCGATCCACAGGTTTTTGGGCGCATGAACGGCCTGGGCACGCACCCTCAGAAGGTGCTGGACGGCATCGAGGCCGCGCTGACGGCGGGCCTGGGCGTCAAGATCAACACGGTGGTGCAGCGCGGCGTCAACGAGGACGGTCTGCGGAACCTGTGGCTGGCCCTGCGTGATAAGGCGGTGCTGCGCTTTATCGAGTTCATGGACGTGGGCAACCACAACGGCTGGAATCTGGACAGTGTGGTGCCCTCGCGCGAGGTGCTGGCCCGCCTGAGCGCGGACGGCACCGGGGCGGAGTTTGAGGCCCTGAATCCCAATTACACCGGGGAGGTGGCGGTCCGGCACGTCAGCGCGGATGGCCATGAAGTGGGGCTGATTTCCTCGGTCAGTGCGCCGTTCTGCGGCGATTGCTCTCGGGCGCGTATCTCGGCGGTGGGCGTGCTGTACACCTGCCTGTTCGCCGGAAGCGGCACCGACTTGCGCGCCCCACTGCGCGCCGGGGCCGACGACGAGGCGATGCGTGCCCTGGTTTCGGAAATCTGGAGTGCGCGCACAGACCGCTACAGCGAGGAACGCGGCGAGGTCACACGCGGGGAGAAGGACCGACAGAAAGTCGAGATGTCGCACATCGGCGGCTAAATGCAGACCGCTGTGGGCGGGTGTCCCCCAGCGCGTTGCGAAATTTTTTGACCCGGTCAATGGGGCGATGCTGAAGTTTTGGGCCACAGACCAATTTGCCCGTCTGGCACGCGGTTTCTGGCTGAACTGATGTTCTTTTGCTTGTCTCCCAGGACTGCCATTCACCACCCGAACTGGAGAATAGAAGGTCTTCCGGGTGTAGCCTTTTCATGGGGCACTGTCCAGACAAGCTTGTGTACCTCGGACACTAACCATAAGATAGGCTCAAGCTCTCGCCTGTGTATAAAAATGCACGCGCGGAGTGCCCCGGAGGGATGCATGGCGAAATACCCGCTGATCAAATCGACCTTGAAAGACCGGCTGCTGGGTGGCCATTACGTCGAGGGACTGCCACTGCCCAGCGAGCCGCAACTGGCCCGTGAATTCGAGGTCTCGCGCATGACCGCCCGACGCGCCATCGACGAACTGGAGCGCGAGGGCTACGTGTACCGCGTGCAGGGCGCAGGCACCTTTCCCACCGGCAAACGTTTCCGGCAGGGCACCTTTCGGGTCAGACCTTTCAAGGAATGGGCGCGCCACCCCGATCACCGCACCACCGTCCTGCGCGCCATGCAGATCGAGGCCACGCCCGAGATTGCCATCGTGCTGCAAATCCAGGCGGGCGATCCGGTCATTTTCGTCCACCGTCTGCGGAATGCCGGGGACGAGGCGCTGGTGATCGAGAAACGCTATGTGAACGCCGCGCTGGCCCCCGGCCTGCTGGACCAGAATCTGAATGCCGAGAGTATCCACGAAACGATGGTCAGCATGGGCGTGCCAATGGCCCGTGTCGAGCAGAACCTGGAAGCCGTCAACCTGCGCCAGGAGGAGGCGGACCTGCTGCGTGTGCCGCTGGGCACTGCCGCCTTTCTGCTGCGGCGCACCACATACAGCGGCACCAAACGCGCCAGTTATGTCAACTACTGGGTGCGTGGGGACCGTTACGCCTTCCAGGACACCTTCGAGCCATGAGGCAGGGCGGGGAGCGGTGGCGGGACGAGTTGATCCCCCGCCGCTTTTTCTTGTCTCGCCGTTCTTTTCTGTCGCGTAGGAACCACAAAAAACCGCCCCCAATCAGGAGGCGGTCTTCTTCACGGTCCTATGCTTCAGGCGGCTTTGTTGTTGCGTGCGCCCTGGGCCGCGTCCACCAGTGCCTTGAAGGCTTCGGGTTCGCGGGCGGCGATGTCGGCCAGCACCTTGCGGTTCAGCTCGATCCCGGCCAGTTTCAGTCCACCGATGAAGGTGGAGTAGTTCATGCCGTGCAGGCGTGCGCCCGCGTTGATGCGCTGAATCCACAGGCGACGGAAGTCACGCTTCTTGTTGCGGCGATCCCGGTACTCGTAGGTGGCGGCGTTCAGCAGGGTCTGGAAGGCGTTGCGGTACTGGCGGCTGCGTGAACCCCAGAACCCCTTGGCGCGCTTCAGCACCTTCTTGTGGCGGCGGCGGCGGACGATGCCGGTTTTGACGCGAGGCATTATTTGCCACCCTTATAGGGCAGCGCTTTTTTCATGCGCGCCCACTCGCTGTGGGCCAGCACGAAGCCCTTGCCCTTGCCGCGAATCTCGTCGCCGCTCTTGCCGGTGTTCTGGTGGCGCTTGCCGCTTTTAAACGCCATCACCTTGCCGGTGCCGGTGATCTTGATCCGGCGCACGGCGCTCTTGAGTGTCTTCATCTTGGGCATGGTTGGCCCTCCTGTTCAGTCCGCTCACATCGGCATTTGCCGCGCTCACGTCTGGGGTTCGGGCCGCTCAGGTTCTTTGAATTCCCCTGTGCCGTTTAATCGCCCTGCCCCACTTGACCAAGAGAAGACTATACGCGAGTCGGGGCGGGCGGGGCAAGAGGTGGCTAGCTTTTGCCCCGCCGCTTCCACTTGATTGAAAAAAAGGTTCCAGATGCGTTCGGTCTATTGGGTTCAACTCTCCAGCAACTGCCGTCCCAGCGCCGTGTAAGCCGTGTCGTCCGTGGGTGGGTGCGTCAGGCCCGCACGGGCGTCCCGCAGCAGCTTTTCCAGGGGCAGGGCCGCGCTCAGGGCCGCGCCGCCCGCCGTCCGCGAGGCCAGATCAGTGGCGAACACTGCCGCATTCGCTGCGTGGGCTTTGGCCGCGCCGATGCCGGGGACCGAGGCGGCACTGGGGTCCATGTCCCAGCGGGCTGCCGCTTCCAGCAGTAACGCGCGGGCGGCGTGCAGGGCGCCAGCCGTGCGCCCCACGTTTTCCTGAATGCGCGGCAGGGTGGCAATCGGTGCGCCCAGGGCGGTGGGCACGCGCACGCGGGCGTAAGCGCTGATGGCGTCCAGTGCGGCGAACCCCACCCCCAGGTAGGTGGCGGCAATCGCGGTCCAGAACCATGCGCTGCTGGCGGGCTGGCCAGGAGCGGGGGGCGCGTGCAGCGTGGCGGGCGCGTCCGTGAACACCACGTCATGGCTGCCGCTGCCACGCAGGGCCAGCGCCCCCTGCCACGTTTCCTCGATCTGGACGCCAGGACCGTGCAGGTCCACCCAGTAACGGCCCACCTGTCCGTCGGGCGTGGCGGCAGTGACCAGCGCCCAGCGCAGCGCCCGCACCCCGGTGGACCATGTTTTGCGGCCCGTGATCTGCCAGCCGCCGCCTTCAAAGCTCTCGCCCTGCGGTGCGGCGCGGGTTTGTGGCAGACCTCCGCGCGAGGGGCTACCCAGTTCGGGTTCGCTGGCCAAGGCGTTCAGGAGTTCGCCGCGCATGCCAGCCTCGGCCACCACTTTCAGCAGCGGCTCCGGCAGCGTCCGGCCCTGAAACGCCGCCCCAGTCACCTGCCCATGCATGGCTAGGATCAGGGCCAGACTGGCATCCGCCGCGCCCAGCGTCAGTTGCGCCCGCGCGAACTGCGAGAGATTGGCTCCCAGACCGCCCCGGTCTTCAGGGACAGCCAGACGGGTGTAGCCGCTCTCGGAAAGGGCGGCGGCGGCCCCCGGTGTTACGTCCTGCGCCGACTCGCATTCGACGGCATGCTGGCGGATGGCGTCGGCGGCGCGGCCCACCACCTCGGCCTGTGCGGGGGTCAGTTCGGCGGGCGGAGGAGAGGAGGTCACGCCGTACAGGGTAAAGGCTGGGTGCTGATCAGAATTGTTTCTCAGCGTTCGGTGGGGCCGGTCACGCTGACCAGCACTCCCCGGTACTCGCTGGGCGTGATCAGGCCCATTGCCATTGCATGTCCGGCGGCGTTCAGGCTGTCGGCAGCCAGCACCAGATCGACGCCTGCGCGGGCCAGCTCGCCGCGCAGTTTCAGCACCGTCTCGTCCTGAAAAGCCCCCGTGATGTCACGGATATACACCGCCAGCACGCGGCCCGCGTATTTGCGGACCACCTCGGAGTAGATCAGGGCGTCCTGCTCACCGCTGTCGCCGATCAGCACGAATTTCAGATCCGGGAAGCGCTCGAACAGGCGGTCGATGACGCCGTGTTTGTGGCCGCCGTGTTCGGCCAGCAGGCCCGCGCCCCAGCTCCGCAGGAACATCGGCCCCAGCGGAATGCGGCGGTAGTCCAGAAACTGCCACAGCAGATCGAAGAAGTTCCACGGGCTGCTGGACACGTAAAAGACCGGATTGCGGCCCTCGCCCTCGCGGGCCAGCGCGCGGTACAGCGCCCCCACACCGGGAAAGGGGGAACGGGTGCGGGCGTTGCCGGTCAGGGCGGTGACCAGCATGCGCGGCAGACTGGTCACGTCCGACTGGATCACGGTGTCGTCCAGATCGCTGATCACGCCGAAGCGGGCCGCGCCGATGACCTGCACGCGGGCGCGGGTCTGGCCCTCCTTGCCCTCGATGCTCAGGGCCGCCTCATGCCAGCCGCCGGGCAGGGGGCTGAGCGGGGTGAAATTCAGGGTGAAATAGCCGTTGTCGTCGCTGACTGCGCTGGCACTGATGCCGTCCAGCACGCCGTTGACCCTGACACCGCCCACCTCGCGCGAGAACAGGCGGCGCATGCTGTTGAGAAAGTTGCGCCAGCGCCGGTCCCCGGTGGCGGGGGGCGACATGGTGCGCGGCAGCAACACACGGCCCGTCAGCTCGACGCCATGTGGGGTTCCCCAGCCCACGTAGGGCTGGAGCAGCAGTTTGCCCCGTGCCCGGCGCGGCTGCACGTAACTGCTGATGGCCCGGTCCGCCGCCAGGACCGCGCGCTCCACGGCGGGCAGCGCCAGTTTGAAGGCCGTCTTGACGGGATTCACTGGGGCAGTCTACGGGTCCGCGCAGGCCGGAGGTCTGCCCCGCCCTTCACCGTTCACCGCAGTCGGCAGGAGTCGCCATCACCAGTGATCGGCAACAGTGATCAATGCACCCGCACGCCCTTGGTCAGCGGCTGCTTGCGGACCCAGGTGATGAAACGCTGGATTTCCTCGCGCTCCAGCATGGCTTCCACCGTATTCAGCTCGTTGGCCAGCTCCGAATTGCTGAAGGTCTTTTGCAGGTAGCCCTGGCAGGCCGCGCACATCCGCACGGTGGGAATGTCGCCGGGTTTGACGCCCTGCCGCCGTCCCTGGGATTTGGGGACCAGATGGTGATCGGTCATGCTGGGGGCCTCGCGCCCGCACAGCACGCAGGGATCGGCGGCTTTGGGCGGGGCGTACCAACTGGGATCGGGTGTTTTGCGGGCCATGCCCACCAGCATAGGGTGAGAGGAAGTCGGCAAAGGTCATCTGGGCAAAAGCTACTTCTTCTTTTCCTGCACGGCTTTGAGGTTGGGGCAGATGAGTTCGCCGCGCAGGGTCAGGGCTTCCACCACGGGCCGGGGGAGCATGGGGCCGTCCACCTGACTCCTTGCGCCCAGCCGCAGGGGACCCTCGGGGGTGGTCAGGATCGCCTCCGAACGCAGGCGCACGGCGCGTTCCACGCAGGCGGCGTCCATGAAGTCCAGCACCACCGCCCGCTTGAAAATTCCGTCCGAGATGGTCAGCGTGACCGGGCGCGGCGGATAGTCGGCCAGCGTCCGCGCCGAATGCGCCTGCACATTCAGCGCGCCAGTCATGGCTGCCATCAGCGGCAGCAGCGCCGCCAGACCCCACACGATGCCTGCCCGCGCGACTGGGCGGGCCAGCAGCGCCAGCAGCACGCCCGCGAAGGCCAGGGTCAGTAGCAGATACAGGACGCTCATCGGGGCACAGTGTAGCCGCCCGGCGCGAGAAGGCGGGCCGGGATGTTCGCCCGCCCGCCGCCTGTCTATTTCTGTTTTAACCCGGTGTGATCTGGAAGCCGCGCAGCGCTTTGGGACCGGGAATCGGGATGGGTCTACGCCAGGGTGTGCCGCAGACGAAACCGTCGTCGAAATCGGCGTGCTGGCCCACGCCACGGCCCAGATAGGTCACGGTGGTGCCTTTTTCCAGCGTTCCAGTAAGCTGCTCGACTGCCTTTTCAGCCGATGAGAGCAGCTTCTCTGCCAGAGCGCTGGCCCCCTCCATTTTCAGGCGGCTCAGCGCATTCACGCCTTCCAGCATGTGCCGGATTTCAGGGGTCCACGGTGGAATCCGCCTGACCCCGTCTGCTGTGATGATCAGGCCCCCGCCGTCGCCGCCCCCGAACAGAATGACGTGCTGCATCTTGTTCCTCCTTCCTTTTCAAGCTGCACCCGTTGGCCGGATGTGACCTGAGCTTAGGCAGAGGGGCGTGACCGGACCATGATCAATCTCAGCTCTATTTCAGCGCCTGTCGCTGCGCCTCGTCCAGCGCTGCCTTCGCGCTCTGCCTACCATTGGTGGCCCCGTCAATGGCGGTTTCCAGCAGGCGGGTCCAGCCCTCGTAGTCGGGGACCGGGGGGCGCGGCACGGCGCGGTTCAGTTGGGCGTGGGCGACGCGCAGTTGCGGGTTCTTGGCGTACCAGCCGTCCAGCAGCGGCGTGACTGCCTTACGGGGCGGGGCGTAGGCGGTGACCTGCACCCAGTTCGCCAGCCGCACCGGATCGTTCAGGAATTGCCAGAAGGCCAGCGCCCCGGCCTGGGCTGCCGCGCTGTTACCGCGCGGCACGCTCAATGTGGCCCCGCCCAGCGGCACGGTGCAGGCCCCGGCTTTCTCGCAGGGAAAGGGCGCGATGCCCAGGTCGAAGAACGGCAGCTTCCGGGCGTCAATCCAGTTGGCGACGCTGGCCAGGACAAACACGTTCTGCCCGCGCGCGAAATCAAAAGCGGCGCGCGTGGCGTCGTTCAGGGTACGCGGCTGGGCGGTCTTCGCGGCGCTCATGCGGGCCAGTTGGGTCAGGGCGTCCACGGCGTCGGGGCTGTTCAGGGCGGGTTTCGCGCCTTCCACCAGCGAGCCGCCGCGCGACAGGACATTGGCCTCGAAGGTCCAGGCATCGGCCACGGCTACCAGCGGGCGTTTGGAGCTGCCCGCGAGTTTTGCGGCGGCAGCTTCCAGTTCGGTCCAGGTGGTTGGGGCCTTGACTCCAGCCCGCTTGAGTGCTCCGGCGTTGTACATCAGCACCGGCACGCTGACATTCCAGGGCAGGCCGTAGAACTTGCCCGCCAGTTGTCCCGATTTCCAGACCGCCGGGTAAAAGTCCCCGGTCAGGCTGTCTGGTAGCGCGTCCACGGCTTTACTCAGGTCCAGCAGTTGCCCGCCTGCCGCCAGCGCCGGAAACTGCGTGAACTCGATCTGCGCCAGTGCCGGGGGCTTCCCAGCCCTGATCGCCGCGTCCAGTTTGGGCTGCAGCTCGCGGTAGTTGCCCAGCGAGACGGGCACGATCTCGTAGGCGCTCTGCGACTTGTTGAAGGCTGCCGCATACCCATTGACCGTGTCCTGCACACCTGTCATGGCATGCCAGAACTCCAGGCGCAGCGGCGCGGCATGGGCGGCACCGACAAGGAGCAGGGCAGACAGGGGGGCAAGGAGGCGCACCCCCGGAGTCTAGCCGCTGGGTCTGACGGCAACTTGAAGACCGGGTTCCCTGCGCGGACATCCACTCCCAGCAAACCCGCAGCCCCGCCCTGGCCCGCTAGACTGCTGCCATGCGTCTGCGCCGTCTTCTGCTTCCCATCGCTGCTGGAACCGCCGTGTGGTATCTGCGCAGCGTCTACCGTTTCCGCGATCCCGTGCGCGTGCCGCCGACTGTGGCGGGCGTGGTCCTCAGCCCCGCAGACGGCGTGATCAGTTTCGTGCGGCGCATCGAGGACGGCAAGATTCAGAGCGACGCGCTGAACGCGGCCCTGAAAGTCGGGGACCTGCTGGGCAGTGCGGCGGCGGCGCAGAACGGCTGGCTGATGGGCATCTTCGTCGGGCCGCTGGACGTGCATTACGTGTATCAGCCACTGGCTGGGCAGATCACGGAGGTGCAACACACCGCCAGCCGCAGCGACGTGGCCCTGCTCGGCCCCGGCGAGGCGCTGTCCATGCTGGCCGGGCAACCCACCGATCTGCTGGGCGGGCGCGGCACGCTGGAAAACGAGCGGCTGAGCTTTGTGACACGGGGAGAAGCGGGTCAGGTCACCGTGACGCTGGTGGCCCCCGGCGCGGGTCTGAAGGCCACCTCCTACCTCAAGGGGGGCGATGAGGCCAGCGCCGGACACAAGGCCGCCTTTCTGGCCGAGGGCGGACTGGTGCTGCTGTGCCTGCCCGCCGAACTGACCCCGCAGGTGAGCGTGGGCGAACGCGTCGTGGGCGTGCAGACGGTCATTGCCGCGAACGTCTGACCGTCAGATGGTTTGCCATTGACACCGCCACCCACGCGCTAGACTTCTGCGCTGGCCCGTTAGACTGGGGCTACAAGGAAGGAAAACGCCGTGCCCTCATCCAAAAACGCAACTGCCCAGAACAGTGACCGCCATCCGCCCGAGCGCCCTTCGCCCGAGCGGGTGGGTGAGCGTCTGGTGGCGGACCGCAAGGTGCGGGCGGTGGCGGGGGCGGGCAGTTACGACACCGAACTGGCCTGGGCGGGCAGCCAGCCCACCTTCGTGACTTTCGAGCGCGATCTGCTGTCCGCCCAGACCGAGATTCGCGCGGGCGTCAGCGTGGAGCGGTTTCCCTTCGAGAAGCTGGAGGCGTGGCGTGACTGGGATACGGCCCGCGCCGAGGCCCCGCTGGCCCTGCTCGCCACCAGCCGGGTGCTGTATGACCCCACCGGTAATTACGGGCGCATCCAGCGGACGCTGTGGAACCTGAGTGCGTCCCAGCGGGCCGCCTACCGCGCCGAACTGCTAAATCTGGCCGCCGAGGGATTGACCGCCGCCCGCGCCGCCCACACCGGGCCGGGCCACGGCGTACAGGAGCAACTGCTAGCCCTGGCCGACGCCCGCGAGATCGCCCTGAACCTGCTGTATCCGGCCTTGCTGACCCACATTCACCAGTGGCCCGAATTCGAGGTCCGGCTGCCCCACGCGTGGCGGGCGGCGGCGGGCCTGCGCTTTCCCAAGGCCATTTACCGCCTGGAACAGCTCTACGCCTTCGGCGGTCAGGAGGAAGCCCGCCGGGCGTTGCTGGCCACGCGTGGGCTGGGGCTGCTGGCCCAGGAACGCCGCGCCCGCACCGCCTACACGGCGGGGTATTACGACGGCGCACTGCGTTATCTGCGAGACGAAACGGCCCGCACCCACCGCGACGATCTGGCCCGCTGGTCCAGCCTGTCCGGTGCCCGCCGCGAGAAGCTGGGGACGCTGCTGGGCGTGACCCGTGCCCCCCTCGGCCCCGCCGCACTGAATCTGGCCGAGGAACTGCTGGAAGCGGTGCGGGACGGGGAATAGCGGGCTGTGAGCAGAGGTAGGGGAAGGCCGGAGCGTTTGCTCTCCGGCCTTTCTCCATTTGAGTCTTCATTTGAGGGGGCGCAATACGGCATGCCCTCCTAGTGTTACACTCCTGCCTGACAGGCACCCGCCTGCAAATTTCCCCCCTCTCTCGGCAGTCCTGTGAGGCTGCGCCCGCCCCGTGAGGCAGGAGAAGGAGTTCCCTATGATCATGTCCCCATTGAGCCGTCAGCAAGCGCTGAGCGGCGTTTTTTTTGTGCCATCAGGCCGCGTGCCGGGGGCTGAAGCATGAGCGGCCCCAAGGCGATCATTCTCAGCACCGACGAGACGCGCCGCGCCCTGACCCGCATTGCCCACGAGATCGTGGAGCGCAATAAGGGTGCGCAGAATCTGGCTCTCATCGGCATCCACACGCGCGGCATTCCGCTGGCTACCCGGCTGGCCGCCAAACTCTCCGAGCTGGAGGGCGTGGATGTGCCCACCGGCATGCTGGACATCACTCTCTACCGCGACGATTTAAGTGAGGTGGCCCACCAGCCGATCATCCGCGAAACGCAGGTGCCCTTCGACATCTCGCAGCGGCGGGTGATTCTGGTGGACGACGTGCTGTACACCGGGCGCACCGTGCGGGCCGCGCTGGATGCGCTGATCGATCTGGGCCGCCCGGCTGGCATTCAACTGGCCGTCCTCGTGGACCGGGGGCACCGTGAGCTGCCCATCCGCGCCGATTACGTGGGCAAGAACCTCCCCACATCAAGTAGCGAAGTGGTGAAGGTCAAGCTGCACGAAACCGACGGCGTGGATAGCGTGGAGCTGTGGGACCTGAGCGAGTTGAAGGCGGAGTTGCGATGACTGCCGCTTCCATCTCTGCCACGGCCCGGCCCCGGCATCTGCTGGACTTTCAGGACTGGTCCCCTGAACGCCTGACGGCCATTCTGGACAACGCCGACACCATGTTGCAGGTGCTGGACCGCCCAGTAAAAAAAGTGCCTGCCCTGCAAGGCCTGACCGTCTGCAACGCCTTTTTCGAGAACTCCACCCGCACCCGCACCAGTTTTGAGCTGGCGGCCCGCCGCATGAGCGCCGACGTGCTGACCTTTGCCGCTGGAAGCAGCAGCGTCAGCAAGGGCGAGAGCCTGCGCGACACGGTGGAGGTGCTGACCGCCTATAAGGTGGACGCCTATATCGTGCGCCACCATGCCGCCGGGGCCGCGCATCTGGTGGCCCGTTACAGCGGAAAACCTGTGATCAACGCCGGGGATGGCCGCCGTGCCCATCCCACCCAGGCGCTGCTGGACGCCTACACGGTGCGCCAGGAATTTGGCAGTCTGGAGGGCAAAAAGGTGGCGATCATCGGCGACGTGCGCCACAGCCGCGTGGCCCGCAGCAACGCCGAGCTGCTGCCCATGCTGGGGGCCGAAGTCGTGCTGTGCGGCCCGGCCACCCTGCTCCCCTCCGATCTGGCCGCGCTGCCAGGCGTGACGCTGACCAGTGACCCGAAGGAAGCGGTGCGCGGCGCACACGCGGTCATGGCCCTGCGCCTGCAAAAAGAGCGCATGGGCGGCGGCTTTCTGGGCAGCTTGCAGGAATACGCCGACACCTATCAGGTCAACGAGGCGCTGATGGCCGAGGCCGAGAGCGGCGCAATCGTGCTGCATCCCGGCCCCATGAACCGCGATCTGGAAATCAGCGGCGAGGCGGCGGACGGCGCGAGGAGCCGCATTTTGCAACAGGTGGAAAATGGGCAGGCGATCCGAATGAGCGTGCTGTATCACCTTTTGGTGGGGCGGGATTGAAATTAACCGCCCTCCTGTCCTGCGCTCTGCTCTGCGGCTGCCAGCCCACTCAAACCCAGACCGCAGTTCCATCCACGGTCATAGCCCAGTCTCCCGAACAGACTGCAGCCCGCGCCTATCTGGCCGAAGTTCGCGCCTCGCTGAACGTTGCGTATCTCAAAGACCGTGAAACCACCACTTCCGGCGACTGCGACAGCCCGCGCTTCGAGGACATCTCGCCGCCCCAGCTCTTGAAAGTCGAGGCATGCCGCCTGTCCATTGGGTCCAGCGCCGACTACCGCATCGAGGTTCGCTTCGTGGGTGGTCAGAGCTGGATCGCGGACCCCGGCGGTATTCGTCAGGCCGGAGCCGAAGCCCTGCAATTGCTGAATTGAAGCCCCCTCTCTGACCGAGGTTCCCATGACACTGACCATCACCAACATCAAGCGTCCCAATTCCACCACAACCGAATCCATTACCCTTGAGAACGGCGTCATCAAGGGCTGGAACATTCCGGCAGAGGGGAAGACCATTGACGGACAGGGCGGCACTGTGGCCCCCGCATTGATCGAGCTGCACGCCCACCTGCGCGAGCCGGGGCAGACTGAGAAGGAAGATCTGGCCTCGGGCCTCGCGGCGGCGGCAGCAGGGGGCTACGGAACAGTGGTCTGCATGCCCAACACCGTACCCGTCATCGACGATCCGGCCATCGTCCGCAGCCTGATCGAGAAGGCGAACGGGCTGGGCTTCGCGCACCTGCATCCGGCGGCGGCGCTGACCAAGGGGCAGAACGGCGAGGCGTTGGCCGAACTGACCTATCTGAAAGACGCCGGGGCCGCCATGTTTACCGACGACGGACGCACCAACGAGAACGCGCGGGTGCTGCGGCTGGGGCTGGAATACGCGGGCAGCCTGGGGATGATGGTCAGCGTTCATGCCGAGGACGCTTCGTTGCGCGCCGACGGTGTGATGAACGAGGGGGCAGTCAGCGAGGCGCTGGGCCTGCCCGGCAATCCGGCAGCGGCGGAGGCGGCCCGCGTGGCGCGCGATCTGGAGATTCTGGCGGGGCTGCACGCGCAGGGATCGAAAGCCCACCTACACGTCCAGCACCTGTCCACCGCCCGCGCTCTGGAACTCGTGCGCGGCGCAAAGGCACTCGGGCTGAATGTGACCTGCGAGGTCTGCCCGCACCACCTGACCCTGACCGACGAGGCGCTACGCGGCTTTGATGCCCTCTACAAAGTGGCCCCGCCTCTGCGAACGCAGAATGATGCCGACGCCCTGCTGGAAGGTCTGAAGGACGGCACGGTGGACTGTATCGCCACCGATCACGCCCCCCACACCCGCGCCGAGAAGGAACGTGACTTGCTGGACGCTCCCAGCGGCATCGCCTACATCGAACTGGCCTTTCCGCTGATGTACACGCGCTTTGGTGCAGACCTGGGGCTGGAAAAACTGCTAGACCTGATGACGGCTGCCCCCGCCCGCCTAATGGGCTGGCCCGTGCCCTCGCTGGAAGCTGGTGCGCCCGCCGATCTGGTGCTTCTTGATCTGGAGACCGAACGGGAAGTCAAACCTGCCGAATTCAAGACCAAGGCCAAATTCACGCCCTGGGCTGGGGAAATGCTGAAAGGCTGGCCGCTGCTGACTGTGGTGGGCGGGCAGGTGGCGTACCGCCGGGAGTGAGCTTTCAGTAAGCGATGCCTACCCGGTAGCCGACATGCTCCCGCTCTAGCAACTCGGCGTAGGCAAAGGCCGCCGTGTCCCCGGTGGAAATCTGCTGTCCGTCTACTGGCAGGTAATCCCGCTCTATCCGGTAACCACCCACGGCTTCGCCGTCTGGCAGGTAGGTGGGGCAGACCACCGTCCAATCCAGCGCGGAGCCGCGCAGCATCTCGTAGGCCCGCTGGTGTTCCTCTGCTGCGAAGGTCTGCTTGCGCTGGGATTCGTTCGACTGGTAGCGCAGTTTGCCCGGTTCGGTGCGGCTGTCCAGAATGCCTGCCGTTCCAATCGTCACGATTCTGGAAACGCCTTGCGCTTTCATTCCGGCGATGATGGCTGCCGTCGCTTCTGTCAGCGTGGTTGTCGTATCGGTGCTGAGGGCGCTGATCACGGCGTCCACCCCGGCGATCAGCCGCTCCACCGTTCCTGCATCCCGCGCGTCTCCCTGAACCAGCGTCAGCCCTTGCCGTGGCTCCCGTCCATCCAGAGTCCGCACCAGGGCTTTGACTGCGTGGCCGTCCTGCAAGGCGCGGCGGACGATTTCACTTCCCGTTCGCCCAGTCCCGCCAAAAATCGCAATGTTCATCTGTATTGCCTCCTCTTTGATCTTCCACGTCTTTGTGCCGCTCCGTATCTCTGCTGGCTTAAAAAGCCTTGAACTCCCTGATTAGAAGGGAGCGTTCTCGCCCGTCGTCTCCGCTTTGGTGTCAGTTGAGTGGTCCGGCGCTGGCCCCCTCTTCTCGCCTGCACACTTGCGCTGGATTTCGTCCTCTACACTTCTGCCATGCAGGCCCCCCCTCTGGTCAACCCGCAGGTTCAGGCCCTGCTCTCGCGTGAGCGCACGCTGCTGGCCGATCTCCAGGCGTTTCTGGAAACCCAGGGTGCGCCGCCCGAAGTGGTGGAACACGCCCGCACGGCGGCCCGCAGCCTGGACGAAACCTTCTTGCTGGTGGTGGTGGGCGAATTCAACGCGGGCAAGAGCAGCTTTGTGAATGCGCTGCTGGGCGCGCAGGTGCTGCCCGAAGGCGTCACGCCCACCACGGACCGCATTTATGTTCTGGTCCACGGCGAAAAGGCCGGGCAGATGGAAGCCACCAAAGACCCCTTCGTCAGCCGCCTGACCTACCCGCTGCCCAGTCTGGAGGGGGTGGCGCTGGTAGATACCCCCGGCACCAACGCGATCATCCGCCAGCATCAGGCGCTGACCGAGGGCTTCCTGCCGCGCGCCGATCTGGTGCTGTTTCTGACCAGTTCTGACCGCCCGTTCACGGAGTCTGAACGCCAGTTCCTGAGTCTGGCCGCCCGCTGGGGCCGCAGCGTGATCATGGTGGTCAACAAGGCCGATCTACTGGAAACCCAGGAGCAGAAGATGCAGGTGCGCGAATTTGTGGAGACCGGGGCGCGCGGCGTGCTGGGCCTGACACCTCCGGTGCTGCTGATCAGCGCGCGGGCCGAGCAGCGCGGCGGCGATCCGGGCTTCCATGCCCTACGTGAGGTGCTGAAGATGCGCCTGTCACAGACCGAGCGCACCCGCCTCAAGCTGCAAAGCCCGCTAGGAACGGCGGCGGAGCTGCTGTCAGGCGAGGTTACCCGCGCCGACGCCGCCCGCCAGACCCTCAGTGAAGACCTGAGCATCCTGCGCGATCTGGAGGCCCAGCGCGAACACCACCGCGTGACCATGCTGGGCGAGCTGGACGGTCAACTGAACCGCGTGGCCCGCCTGCTCTCTGAGTTCGAGGTGCGTGCGGACCGCTTTATCGACGATAAATTGCGCTTCGGCAATATCCGGGGCCTGCTGAACAGCCGCCAGATGGAAGGGGAGTTCAGGAGCGAGGCCGTGGCTGACTTACCCGACGTGATTGACCGGCAGTTCGGCAGCATGATCGACCGTTTCGTGGAAGCCAATCTGAACTTCTGGGAGGACGTGCAGGCGTTTTTAATCCGCCGCCAACCGTCGAACGAGGTGGCCCGTACCCGTTTCGCCTATGACCGGGGCGCGCTGCTGGAGAGCATTGCCGGGAGTGCCCACGATCATCTGGAAAACGTCACTGAGAACGAGCTGGCCCGCCAACTGGCCCGCGACGCGGAAGATGCCATGAAGGGCGCGGTGGGCGGACTGGCCGGTGGGCTGGGTATCGGCGCGGGCCTGGGCGCACTGATCGGCGCGTCGGCGCTGGATTTCACGGGTGGCATTCTGGCGGGCTTAACCCTGGGTAGCCTGGGCCTGTTCGTGCTGCCCAACAAGAGATTGCAGGCGCACCGGCAGTTGCGGAGCAAGGTGGAGAATCTGCGCGCCGCCCTGGAAACCATCGTTCGCCGCGAATACGAGCGCGAGCAGGAACGGGCTGATGCCCGCCTGCGCGACGCCATCAGCCCGTATACCCGTTTCACTGAGCAGGAGCAGACGCGGTTGGAAGGCGCGAAGACGCGGGCCGCCGAACTGGGCGGGGAACTGGAGGCGCTGCGCGAAGAGGTCAAGGGACTGAATTAAGTGGATGCCGGCGCGCGGGTTGCCGCCTCTTTTTCCACCTTCCCCAGTCCGCTGGCGTGTGCTACAGTCGCAAGGCTTGTCGGATTCTGTCCGGCGTGCTGCCAGGCCCCGCCCCAGCAACGCTGGTGGGGCTGAGCGCAGGCCCCCGGGCACAGCAAAAAAATCCGGCGCGGATTTTAAGGAGAAACCATCATGTCGAAAGTATGCGAAGTATGCGGAAAGGGACCGATTGTCGTGAACTCGGTCATCCGCCGGGGTAAGGCCCGTGCGGCGGGCGGCGTGGGCCGCAAGGTCACCGGCGTTTCCAAGCGGGTCCAGAAGCCCAACCTCCAGCCCCTCACCGTCACGCGTGCGGGCATCAGCCTGCGTCTGCGGGTCTGCTCCAAGTGCCGCAAGAGCCTGACCTGAACTGAACTCAGGAATGGATCGCGCCCTCCTCCAGATTGGAAGGGGGCGCATTTTATTGGTTTCAAATATTGGTGATTCCGGCTCTCGTCGTTTCCACCTCAAGTGTGTGTGGGGCTTCAGGGATCTCTGGAGGCACTGTCGTCGTCCGGAGGACTGACCTGGGCTTGGGGTTTCGGCTTGCGGTCCATCACGAAACTGCCGATTAGCAGGGCAAGGGTGCCCCCCACCACGCAACTGTCTGCAATATTGAAGATTGGGAAGTCGCCCTGCCCGATGGCCCGCGTGATGGCGCTGAGCGGGGGCGCATGGATCATGTCCGTGACCTGCCCGAAGCGTAGGCCGTCAATGGCGTTGCCGACGGCCCCCGCCGAGATCATGGCCAGCACGACACTCAGAAAGCGGTGCTGCGGGCGCACGTACAGGTAGACCAGAATGCCCAGCCCCACCAGCAGGCGGCCCAGCGCCAAGGGTGCGGCGCTGCCACTGAACATGCTCCAGGCCGCGCCGGTATTAAAGGTCAGAAGCCATTCCAGCACGCCAGGAATCACCACCTGCGCGGGCAGGCCGGGTTGCAGGTTCGCCAGCGCCCATGCCTTGAGCGCCTGATCCGCCACGATCAGCACGGCGGCGATCAGCAGTGGCAGCCAGAAGGCGGAGCGGGAAGCACGGTCGGTCAACGTCGGCACGCCGCGCAGTATATGGAGTACGGCCCCTGAACAGGGGAAGGCATGAAGAGAGACGTGCAGCAGACGCACTTCATCCTCCTGCCACCTTCTGCCGCCAGAAGGCGCGGCACAATGGGCGCTATGGCAAACGTCGAATCCTTCGATCTGGACCACACCAAGGTCAACGCTCCCTACGTCCGACTGGCTGGGGTCAAGACCACCCCGCACGGCGACAGCATCAGCAAGTACGACCTGCGGCTGCTTCAGCCCAATGCTGGGGCTATTGAACCTGCCGCGATCCACACCCTCGAACACCTGCTGGCCGGATACCTACGCGATCACCTGAACGACATCGTGGACGTGTCTCCGATGGGCTGCCGCACCGGCATGTACATGGCGGTCATCGGCGAACCAGACGAACAGGGCGTTCTTAAAGCCTTCGAGGCTGCCTTGCAGAACACTGCCGCGCATGACCTTCCTATCCCCGGTGTCAGCGAACTGGAGTGCGGCAACTTCCGTGACCATGATCTGGCGGCGGCCCGCAAGCACGCCCAGGACGCGCTGGACGGGGGGTTAAAGGTGCAAAAAACCATTCTGCTGGAGCGGTCCTGAGAAGCAGATCGTGCAGGGGGGTTGACAGTTCTGGGAATCCCCTGTATCTTTTCTGAGCCTCCAACGAGGCGGGAAGCATGACAACCGAGCGTGAA
>NZ_CP044991.1 GCF_009017495.1 Deinococcus sp. AJ005
ATGCCTGTCGAGTTCCTGACCGATGAGCAGGCTTCACGGTACGGGCGCTACCAGGGCGATCCCACCCCCGAACAACTCACCCAGTTCTTTTTCCTGAATGAAACCGAACTGACCCTGATCGCTGAACGCCGACGCCCCGAGAATGAGCTGGGATTTGCCGTACAACTCGGCACCCTGCGGTTCCTGGGCACCTTCCTGCAAAACCCATTGGACACGCCTCTTCTGGTGGTGGCGCACTTGGCCCAGCAGCTCCATATCGAAGCAGGCCAATTTACGAAATACGCGGTTCGCAGCGCGACCCGCCACAGCCACCGTCAACGCATCATCGCCGCGCTGGACTACCGCGAGTTTGACCGTTTTCAGACCTTCCGCTTGATCCGTTGGATCTATGCCCAGCTCGCGCTGAGCGCCAGCCGTCCCAGCGTTCTCTTTGATCTGGCAACCGCCCACCTCATCCAGCAGCGCATCGTGCTTCCCGGCGTCACTGTCCTGGCCCGCCTGATTGCCCGGGTGCGCGAGCGATTCACCGCCCGGACGTTCCAGGGCCTCAGCCAGCGCCTCAGTCCAGCGCAGAAGGTCACGCTCAATGCCCTGCTGGTCTTGCCAGAAAAAGACTGGCAAACGCCGCTGGAAAGGTTCCGGACGCCGCCCACACGGGTCAGCACAGCGGCACTCTTTCAGGCCATTCACCGGATCACGCAGATTCGGGACATCGGTGTCAGCACGATTGATCTGAGCGATGTGCCTGAATCCCGGCAGGCCGTTCTGGTGCGTTATGCCCTCACCGTGCGGGTGCAACTGATCGAGCGTCTGGGAGAGGACCGCCGACTGGCCACCCTTCTGGTCTTTCTTCAACATCTGGAGCGCAGCGCCACCGACGACGTGCTGGAGATGTTCAGCCAGGTCATGAACGAGCTGGCCCTCAGGGGCGAGGCCAAACGTAGACGGGAACGCCTGCGTTCCCTGAAAGACCTCGACCAGGCGGCGTTGCTGCTGCGGGACGCTGTGGCCGTCCTGCTCGATCCAGATATCCAGCCTGAAGACGTGCGCGCACTGGCCTTTGAGCGCCTCGGAGAAGCCCCCTTGCGGGCGGCCACCCTGACGGTACAGGAACTCGCCAGCCCGGACGCTGACCCAGCGCCAGAGGTCCTGAGCGGTGCCTACGCCACCGTGCGGCGCTTTCTGCGGAGTCTGCTGGTCACCGTGGCCTTCAGCGGCACGGCAGGAGCCAGGCCCCTGCTGGACGCTCTCGCCTTCCTGAAGCGCATGGATGAACTGGGCGGCGGCAAGCCGAGGTGGGATGAAGCACCTCGGGGCTTCGTCCCCAAACCCTGGGAACGCCGGGTCTTCCCAGGAAAGGGCGAGGTGGATCATCAGGCGTACACGCTGTGCGCCCTCGACCGCTTACGGCACGCCCTGAAACGCCGGGAAGTCTTCGTAGAGCGGAGCCAGCATCACGGTGATCCGAGAGCCGAACTGCTGCACGGAGCTGCCTGGGAAGACGTGCGCGACGATGTCTGCCGCGCTCTGAACCGCCCGTTGGAAGTACGCGGTGAACTGGAGGCGCTGCGGCTGGAACTGGACCATGCTTACCGTGAGGTCGAGCGGAACCTTCTCCAGAATAAGGCGCTGACATTGACCGTGCACAGCGGTCAGACCCGGGTGAGGTTAACCTCACCTGAAGCGCTGGACGAGCCACCGAGTCTCCAACATTTGCGGGCGCAAGTCGCCGCGCGCCTGCCAGTCATTGATCTGGCCGAGTTGCTGATGGAAGTTCATACCTTCACAGGACTGGCCGATGCATTTACCCATGTCGCCGACGGACCACCCCGCATGAGTGATCTGCCTTTGAGCATCTGTGCCGTGCTGCTCGCGCAGGCCTGCAACATCGGCTTGAAAGCCGTGGCAAGGCCGGACGTTCTGGCCCTGACCCTTTCCCGGCTGTCCTGGATTCAGCAAAACTACGTGCGGGCCGACACGATCACCGCTGCGAATGCCCGCCTGGTCGACGCCCAAGATGAGCTGCCCCTGGCACAGGCATGGGGCGGTGGGGAGGTGGCCTCCGCCGACGGCTTGCGCTTTGTCATCCCGGTCCGCACCATTCATGCGGGTTGGAACAGGAAGTATTTTGGTGTTCAGCGGGGCGTGACCTACTACAACTTCACCAGTGACCAGTTCACTGGCTTTCACGGCATCGTGATTCCGGGGACGCTGCGGGACTCGCTGTACATCCTGGCGGGCCTGCTGGAACAGCAGACCCGACTTGACCCCCAAGAAATCATGGCCGATACCCACGGCTCCAGCGACGTGGTGTTCGGGTTGTTCGCCCTGCTGGGGTACAAATTCAGCCCCAGACTTGCCGATCTCCCGGACCAGCGCTTCTGGAGGCTGGACCGGGAAGCGGATTACGGCGCGCTGGATGACCTGAGCCGGCACCCCCTGGATGAGCGGCTGATCGCCGCCCACTGGGAGGACATGCTCAGGCTCGCCGGGTCACTGAAACTCGGCAAGGTGGGCGCGGTCAGCGTGATGCGGACCTTGCAACGCGGGGGCAGCCTGTCGAGCCTGGGCCGCGCCGTGGCGGAACTGGGCCGGATCGAGAAGACGCTGTACCTGCTGAACTATGTCCAGGACGAAGCGTACCGCAGGCGCATCCTGCGGCAGCTTAACCGGGGCGAACAGCGTCATGGTGTGGCGCGCGCAGTGTTCCACGGCCACAGGGGTGAACTCCGCCAACGATACCGGGAGGGAATGGAAGACCAGTTGGGCGCACTCGGTCTGGTGGTGAATGCTGTCGTCCTCTGGAACACCCGCTACATGACAGCGGCGCTCGATGACCTGCGTCACACCGGGCAAAGGGTGCTGGAGGAGGACATTGCCCGCTTAACACCGCTGTTGCATGAGCATGTGAACATGCTCGGCAAATATGATTTCACCCTGGCAGACGAAATTACCGGGGGCTGTTTAAGGCGCTTGCGCGATCCGAACACTCTGGAAGCCTACCTGGAACAGATCAAATTGTAGTGCGGGTCACTAGAGTAATTCGCTGTTCCTCTTCTCAGGTCTCCCCGTCTATTTCCACTTCCCAACCGGGTGAACTGCAATTCGCAACACAGGACAAAGTTTTTTTCTCCCCATGACAAGACTTGGGCAGGCTTCTCACCCCCCGTCAGCCCCACGTCGGCATGATCAGGTATGTCACTCCACCCCTTGTTGTTGGCAGGGGCGCTGCTTCTCGGCAGTGCCCAAGCTCAGTCCACCGCCACGCCCGCCGCATCGGCCCAGGAACTGCTTCAGCGCGTCGCGGGTGACGGTCAGGCCGGGCCAGAGGTGCTACTGGGCACCGCTCCCGCCGATCTGCTTGCCACGCTGCCCCCCGGCAGCCGGGTCATCGGCACCGTCACCTTGACCGGTCTCCCAGGGCGTGGACCGAACACCACCACGGTCTACCTGGACTCGAAGCTGACACCGGGCCGGGTCATCGCCCACTTCGCCGCCGCCCTGGGGCCGGACTGGAAACAGGCGAGCAATGAACGCTCCCCCTTTGAAGCGCAGGGTGGGTTTCAGCAGGGCTTACCGCCCAGCAACATGACGTTTTACCGCACCACGCCGCCGCAGGTGCTGCGGGTCTCCACAACGGTTGTCGGCGCGGTGACGCGGGTCAACCTGAGTCAACAGGTAGACGAGGATGTGGAGCGCATCTTGCCTTACTTGAGTGCGCCGCCGCCTGTGCCGCCGGGCTATCTCACCCTGCCCAAACTGAGTGCGCCGGAAGGCAGCACCGTGAGTCAGACCGGGATGAGCAACGGCGCGGACGGCGTCACCCAGAACGCGCGGATTGAGACCACGCTCAGCCGTGGAGCCCTGATGGCGCACTACACCGCGCAGCTTCGCCAGGCGGGCTGGACCGTAGTGACCCAGGCGAACACCCTAGTGGCATCCAGCACCATCTGGACGTTCAAGCAAGAGGGCCGGGACCGCATCGGTATCCTGGTGATCGCGGGAACCTCGCCTTACTCGGGCACGCTGGTCTCCCAGGGCAGCCGCTGAAGCTCAGGACAGTTGGGTCAAGCACCAGAGACGCGATTTATGGCAGGGTGCGCGGCTCGTCCAGCGTGATGGCGGTGAACAGATGGGTGTCATCGGTGAAGCCTGTGATCTCAAAGCTGAGGTTTCCAGCGCTGAAGATGGCCGAGGAGTCATAGTGCCAGTCCGTTGGGTTGCCTCCTGGCCCGTCGGAGTCAAAGGTGGCGGTACTCAAGCGCCAGGGAGCGAAATACGTGGCGTCCGCGCCACCTGTGGGCAGTGAGACTGTAAACCAGCCCCCGCCGCCTGCAAGCACTGGTAATTCAGTCTGCACACGGTAGATTGGCAGGCTCAGGCTTACTCTTGGATCTATCGGCCACTCCAGTTCATCTCGCTCCAGGCGGGTGATGGTCACTTGAACCCCGGTTGCTGGCCCCTCACGCCACTGCGTGGGGGCGGACACCCGCACGCCGTCAAGTCCGCTGACACTGGTGCCAGGGCGCAACAGGTGGCTGGAATGGGTCTGGGTGGGGGCGCAGCCAATGGCCCCAGAGCAGGACAGGGCGACGAGGAATATCCAAGGGCGCTTCACACGCTGCTCGGCAGGATTATGGCGTGGGACGTGTCGTTGAATGAGGGCCGCAGGGGCCTGCCAGCCCTAGCGCGGCGGCGCAGAGAACCAGGACTGGCTGAACTGGCGGCGCTGGACACAAGCAACAGGCAACTCAAAGCACGCATGGCTGAGGTTAGCGTGGTGGTGCGGGCATCACGCGGGTTGTCAGAATCAGTTCAAGGCCCCCCACTGCCCCACCAAGCGCTCCAGGAACGGCGGCACCTCGCCTACCTCGCGTATGAAGGTGGCTGCACTCGCGCGGGACAGGATGCGCGCCGCCGCCCGCCCCTTGACCTGATACGTCGCGTTCAGCAGGAAGGTGTGCAGGCCCTCGTCCAGCGGGTCCAGAGGCAGCAGGCGGTCTGCCAGCGAGATGCACTTGTCGTACTGACCGGTCTGAAACCAGTCCTCCATCGTTTCCAGGCCCACCTGGGTGATCCACCGACTCAACCGTTCACGCTCCCTCTGCGCCCACTCACTTGCGGCGGCGGGCAGAAACACCACGTTCTCCGGCGCAGGCTGCGGCCATGCGCCCCGGCGCAGCGCCGCTTCAAGTTCTTCGACATCCCAGACCAGTGCCGCCTCACCCTGCAAACGGTAGCGTCCCTGCGCGGCCTCGAAGCCGATGACCAGCCCAGGCACCCGCGCGGCGATGTCCACCCGCACCTGATGAAAGTAATTTTTGGACCGCTTGGGGGGAACGTCAGGGAAGAGGTCACGCTGCACGTCCTTCAGGGTGACTGCGCCGGAACGGCGCAGGTAGCACAGCACCTCCACAGCGCGGCCCAGGCGGAACCGGACGCGCCCGCCGTCCAGCCACAGCCCAGCCTCGCCCAGCGTTTTCAGACTCAGGCGGGACGCAGGAACCTTTCCCAATAGCGTCAGACGCTCAAAGGCGGTTTCAGGCTGAGCCAGCAGGTGCTCAAGGGTCTGGGGCAGCAGCGGCCATTCCGGGATCAGCAAAGGAGGGGTTCCCGTCTGTGCAGCCAACTGAGCGGCGTGTTGCAAATGATGGAAGCGCTGATCAGGCTGCGCCTCTGCAAGAGCCAACCAGACTGGAATGGCCTTGACCAGATGACCCGCCTGCTCCAGACCCTCAGCAGAGCGCTGGAGCCGCAACACGCCCAGGGGATCGCCCTGGCGGCTGAGCCACTGTCCCGCGCGGTGGTCTAGCAGCAGACGGTCATAGGTGTCCTTTGCCAGATGATCGGCGCGCGACAGATACCGCCGGGCCAGGGCGTCCTGCCCCGAAGCGGTCATCAGGGCCAGCAACTCTGTCAGCACCATCAGTTCCTTGACCGGATCGCTCAAGATGCTGGACAGCACGGCTTCCAGAATGAACTGTGCCTCGGCCCAGCGTTCCTGACTGCGCCACAACACGGCGCGTTCCAACTCCCGGAGCGGAGCGACGGTGGCGGAGGTGATGCAATCAAGCTGCACCTGCGCCTCCTCTGCCCGGCCCAGGACGATCAGGTACCCAGCGCGGCACAGCGCCACATACTCACGCTGCCGGGGCCGGGCGTATTCGGCAGCAAAGTCCAGGTAGGCCAGCGCGCGGCCATAGTCGCCAAAGTGGCCGTGGAGGTGGCCCAGCAGCGTCACCACGGCCACCTGGACCCGTTCCGGGGCATCGCTGGCCAGATGCCAGGCTTGCTCGGCCAACTCGAAGAGACGGTCTCTGGAATCGCCGAGCAGCCAGGCCAGCCGTGAGCGCTCGCGGTACCACAACGCCGCGTCGGCGTCAGGCAGGGCTGCCGGGTCAATACTTTCCAGCGTTGCCAGCGCGCGGTCCGTCGTCCTGTTCAGGAGCTGCACCGCCGAGAGGTGAATGCCCGCCGCCATGTCACCCCCCAGGGTGGCCTGTCTGAGGCGCAGTTCGGCCTCGGGAAGCTGGACCTCATGCGTCAGACAGATACCCACCCAGCGCAGGTCCAGCGGCGTGGGGCAGGGCAGGGTGCGAAACAGGGCAATACCACCGGCGTAATCGTCCCGGTAGGCTGCGTCCCGCACCTGGCTCATGGGATCAGGATACCGCGCAGCACACTGCTCAACGCCTGCAAACCGGCCCCCCTTTACACTGGAGGGCATGCGACATAGCTCAATGCGGCAACGCTTCGGCCTGGGCCTGAGTGGCATCGGTCTGGCCCTGCTCGCTTCCTGCGCCACCCTGCCCGGCATCAGTTCCGCAGGGGTGGACTTCGGCACCGATGGGAATGCGGCGACGCGTGAGGTGGGTTTTTCGGGGAATACCCAACTCAGGGTTCGCTCTGAACGGTTGGACCAAGCCACCGCCAGCGCCGTCAAGGCGGGGACGTTATTTATTGGGGACCAGGGCTTCAGCCAGGGAGAGCTGTTCACCGTCGAGACGGACTCGCGGTATCAGTGGGTGGTGACCTCACCCTGCAAGGTGCTGCCACAAGACAAGAGCGTTGTGATGCGTTATGAGCTGTACGGGGAGGGCGGCGCAGTGGTTCAGCAGAACAGCTTGAACATCATCAGACTCGGCCCCTGCTAAATATTCCTCCTAAATGGCACCGCCCGCCTGCCCCGCCACCCTCGTTCACATCAGGAGTTCCCATGCGTCATCTGTCTCTCGGTCTCGTCGCCATCACCTCCCTCAATCTGACCCTTTGTGCCAGAACCGATTCCTCCATCATCACGGGCCGCCTGAAGGCACAGCCATGAAGACTCTGCTCCCCGTCTGCCTGGCCCTGGGCCTGCTCAGCGCCTGTGGCAACGAGTACAAGCCGGTAGAACTCCCCATGACGGACCCGAACGTGCTGTCCGGGCAGTGGCAGGGGCAACTGACGCAGCAGCACAGCATCGACGTGATCCATTCCACAGCCAGCCGCGTGTACGTCAAAGATCAGCAGGCGTTAGAGGTGTTCGACGTTCAGACAGGGAAGGTGCTGGCCAAGCAACTGCTTCCGTCGCTGTCGTCCCAGGTGATCTGGCGTGCAGACGGCGTGCTACTGGCCCTGCGTGAGCCGAAGGGGAATCAGGCGGAAATGGTCCAGTACGACGCCCAGACGCTGGCCCCGTTGCCCAGTTGGCCCCTGCCCCAGGGCAACCCCAACGCCTGGAGCCTCAGCCGCGATGGGGAGACCGCGTTGTACGGGCTGTACGGCGAGGGCACGGGAGGGCAGCAGGACTACGACACCCGCACCCGCGAGAAGCGGCCCCTGGCCGCCCTGCCGTCTGGGCTGGCGGTCATGGCGCTGAGCGCGGACGCCACCTGGGCCGTGGTGGGGATGGTGGGTCAGCGCCCGGAAGGCCGCCCCGTTCAGGTACAAAACCGCCGGGATGGCCGCCGCTTTGAGGTCCCGGCCCGCCCCGCGCCCGCAGGCTGTGACCGGCGGGGCGGCGTGGGCGTGGGCATCGAGTCGATCAAAACCGCGACGGGCGAGGAGCGGCTGCTCCTCACTTCTCCAGATGGGCTGGTTCAGGTCCGCAGCGCGTCGGGTCAGCTCCAGCGTGAGATCGCCTTGTGGTCCTGCGAGGCAGTGAATCTTGAACCGGTCTCCGGGCAGCCGGATCAGGTGGTCTACAGCGTCGGCACCGTGGACCGCCAGAATTCCTATGTTCCGTTCACGCTGAGCGAGGTGGGCCTGCTGGACCTGAACAGCGGCCAGAAAGTTCAGCAATACCGCGTCGGCTCTACAGAATCCGTTCAGGCCACTCCCTCCGGCTTCCTGGCGGTGACCCGGCCCACGAACGGCACACCCGCTGCGCCCGCAGACGAAAACTGGCGGTTCCAGACCTGGGCGGGGGGGAAGTGGAACGTTCCTACCGTGGACTCCACCCTGAAGCTCGATCTGACCACCACGCGCGTCAGCGACACCGAGGCGAGGACGGCGGGGACGGCCACCTTGAATGGCCGCACCCTGACGGTGAGCGGCAAGATCACCACCTTTGACCTGAAACTCAAGGCCCAGGCCCGGCCCTTCATGCCGTACCTGGAAGCCACCCTGGAGTTGTCGGATGGCCAGACGACGGTGGGGCGGCTGGAGCTGTTCAACGCGCTGGGGATCAAGAGCGTCGAGCCGCCGATCCATGATGCCTCGAAGATCCCGGTCTACCGCGTGCGCTACATACAGGACGACGGGAGCGTGATCACGGGCGAGGTGAAACGGCCTTAGCGGCAGCCATGCAGGTGCTTCCTTGAACAAAGGGGGAATACGGTGAACCTCAGTTTTTATCGGGGGGCACCCCTGGTCAGCAGCATCGGTTTAGCCAGGGCGACGGGCCAGGGGAAAGTGGCCGGTCTCGTTCAAACTCAAAAAATTCTTGTGTCACCGGGAGAGAAATGAAACTCAACGCTGTGATCGGCTTGATGGCCTTGACGCTGTTCTCGTGCGGCAAGTTCCCCGTCGCCAATGACCTGTCCCTCTCCTTCAGCACTCCTGTCGAGTCGTTCTCCACGGCGCTTAACACCAACGCTGATGGGCGGTTCAACGTGCTGGTCCGCACGGACGCCCTGCCTGCCGGTGTGGTGGCCCAGGCGGTCTCGGCCAAACTGTTCGTGGGTGCCCAGGCGTTCCAGGGATCGTCTTACCCGGTGGAGCCGGACAACACGTTCTACCAGTTCAATGTCGGCAACCGGTGTGGCCCCAGCCTTAAGGGGAAAGATGTGACCTTCAAATACGAGGTCTACGATCAGAAGGGGACGGTCCTGCGGCAGAAGTCGGTCACCGTACCGTCCATTGACGGTTGCTAGGTTGACCACGTCGTGACATCGAAGTCAACACTGCTCGAAATGAGGTGAACCGTATGCATCAGACTTTCCCGCTCATGCGACTGCTGCCCCTGGCCCTCCTCTGCACGGCCCTGCTCAGCGCGTGCCGCGACACCACCCCTCCACCTCCGCCCCGCGTCATGACTGCGGACGAATTGCGGCCCCTCTACCGTGACTTACCGCGCGAACCGTTGCCTCCGGTCAGCAGCTCTGGCCTGGGCGAGACTTACACGCTCGGCGGCGTGGTGAAGGACTGGAAGGCCAGCCGGGACGTAGACCTCTATCAGTACCAGAACCAGCAGGGCGGCCCCGCCGTGGAGGTTGGCACTTTGACGTCCACCGGCACCATCAAGGTCACGGCTCCGCTAGAGCGGACCCAGGGATACACCACGAAATTGCGTGAATGGATCGGCGGCGAGGGCACGCTCTGCCCTGTCACCGAACTGACATTCAGCAGCAATCCAGAGGTGCGGGTGCTGTTCGTAACCCTGCTGGTGCGCTGGCAGGACAGCATTGCCCGGACGAAGGCGGCTTCCTTGCACCCTCAGACATCGTTTATCCCAGAGTGGATCAACATCCGGCCCAGCGTGACCCAGGCTTCGGCTGTTGCGCCCTCGAAGGTGGCGTTCCTGATTTATTCCCCCGAGGAGGTCACGGTCTCTGGCGAGAACCGCTGCATCAACGGTTCAGAGCAAACCCAGCCGCCGGGTTGGAAGTCTATTCAGCAAGTCCATGTGCGGGCCAGCGTGACCCTCAAGCCCGGCTGGAATGCGGTGCTGAACACCGATCAGTCTCTTCCCTATGCAGGCGAGTTTGGCGTGGCGGACAGGCGCTGGACGGCCCTGCCCGCAGAGGAACTGGCCGTCTGGACCTTACGGTAAGGAGGCCTGGCCATCAGCCCAGAAACACCTCTGGGCGAACGTGGAAGTGCGCGGCCAACTTCCGCACGGCCTCCAGCGAGAGTGCCGTCTTGCCGCCCAGCAGGCGGCTCACGTTCCCCTGCGTGATCCCCAGAACCCCGGCCAACTCTGTCTGGGTCATGGCCCGCTGATTCATCAAAAAGGCCAGCAGACGGTGCGGCGGTGACGCTGGTGTGGGGAACGCGCGCTCCTCATAGGCCATGATGCGGTCACGCAGCAGCTCGAACAGGCTGCCGAGGGGATGATCGGCCTGGCCATCCACCTCATTCCAGACCGCCTCGAAGGTGGCGAGTGCCTCGTCGTACTGGTCTTCGGTGTGAATGGGGGCGGCCAGGGCGCGCACTTCGGGGGGGAGGTTGGCCCAGGCGCTCAGCACAGTGTGGGCATCAGTCATGGTGAGGTCTCCTTGCGGCGGGTCATGGGTCAGGGCTGCCAGTGGTCATAGTCGGCGTGCGTCAGGAAGTGCTTGAGGAAAAAGCTCTGGTAGGGGAAATTCACGCGGGTGATGAGGCGGTAGTGGTTGCCCCGAATATTGAAGATCACGTAGTCCGGCCCCACCCAGCTCGCCGTGGCGAAGGTGTCCCGGATGTCGGCAAAGGTGCCGAAGGTGGTCCGGCGGACGATGGTGTGCCAGTCTTCCAGCGCGTCGGCGGCGTCTGGATACTCGTCCTGAACGCGGCGGAGGGTGGCGGAGGTGATGACATTCATCGCTCTGCTCAGTCTATGCGATGAGCGCATAAAAGGCAAGCTTGAAATGAAGACCCGGCAAGAGACGGCGGCCCGCTGTCCCATTTGAACCCTCCCGTTTTGGGGTCTGAAAAACGTCGTGTTTCTGGCAGTCTGGTGGCGTCCCGGTTGAAGTAGAGCTTGATGGGGACACAGGCAGATCAGTAGGCGGCGTTCTCAGTGCAGGGCTGGCTCAAGCCGAGAAATTTGAGCCTTCTCTTCCGCTTAGCACAGGAGGGGGCACGGATCTTGAGGTGACGCCTGATATAAGAGTAAAGCGTGACTCTGCCAGATTTTGAAACCATCGAGTATCACCATCTTGCCTTGAACCTGAACTTGATCTGCGAAGAAGAGGACGGGGAATGGACTGGGGAGATGTCTGCTCCCGATGGCGAACTGCTTGTGAAGTTGCCTGCCTCGTCCGCCACCACACCAGATGAATCCAGCTTAAACGCGTTGGCCTGGGCAAAGACCCACCTTCACGACTTGCGGCAGGCAGCGGCAAGTTTTGCCTATGCCGATGTGCTGGGCGATCTGAACCGCTGGGGCCTGCTTGACAAGGAAGGCAAACCGCATTGGGAAACGGATAGCACGCTGCCCCGTTGGTCTGAGATGGACGACACAACGTTCAGCACTCAATTTGTCTTGATGGGTCTGATGATTCTTGAAGACAGTGCAGAGGGTGACTGTGTGCTGGGTTTTGACACAGAAATTGATGGTGAACACTCGGTAGGCGTCTCGTTTCAAGCTGGGCAGCCGAAAAAACTGGAGTCTTGGTCCAACTACTGACACGGATTCAAACGAACTGACTTTCTTTTCTAACAGGGATTAGGTCAGGGGACGTGATTGGGGGAAATGTCGCTCAGCTTAGGCCAGGGCTACCTCCAAGAGACACCCAAAGCCCTGCAAGTCTGTACTCAGTTCAGCTCTTTGCTGGGGCTTCGGCTTTTCGTGAATTCAATCAGAAATACAGGGGGTGATCTTCTGGAAGACAGAGATCACACAATAACCTGCCCTCATAGAGAGTACCAGCGTTAAGAAGATAATAACTGGCCCCTACCTTCTCATTACTCATGCTGTCAGTAGTCCAGGCTCCACAATTTTCACATCGAGCAGATTTTATAGAGGGAAGTTGATTGTAAGATGTAGAAATCCATTCTACAGATAATTCATATTCATCTATTAAGCTTTGTATTTTATCAGTAACTTCTTTCGCTAGTTTTGTTGTGCCAAACCGCTCATCTTCAACGCCATCATCACTTACAACTAACGATATAGTGATAAGTTGTGGTTTTAAATCTTCGTTCATAACCTAAAGTATCATCGAAAAAGCGCAGTCCAGGTGAAACCAAAAGATCTATCCGATGATGACGCGAGCAGTTTTCTCTCCTCTAACTGGCTTTAGGTAGAGGAGAAATGGGGGAGGGAAAACGGCCTACCCAGCCCTGGCTCCTGCGCCGTTTCGTACCATGATCCCATGACAGCTCGCGGCCCCAAACTTCCCCGTTGCACCTATGAGATCAAGAGCAAAGGCCAGCTCGAATTGGTGGAGGCAGCCCCGGTTTCAGAACTGGCAGCCCACCTGCTGGCGATTGGTCTGGATCAGGACACCGCTACTTCCACGGCCTACCTGCTCGCCCATCACAAGGCTCGCGTCACTACCTCTCAATGGTCTGTCCGCTGGATCGGCAAGGTCAAGAAATCCACGCCTCCCCCCTCTCCTTGAGCTTTTCGGTAGAGCCAGTTACCGGACGCCAAGTCCACCCAAAGCGGCTTGGCGCTCTTGCACCTCGCGGACAGCCTTCGGGTTGTCCGCCTCCTGGAAGATCAGAAGCGCTTTCTCCCAAACATCCGAGGCGGCAACGAGTTCGCCCTGATGTTGAAACCAGTCACCCAGGCCACGGTAGGCACAGGCCACAGCGATCAAATCGTCAGTGCGTTCCGCGTGGGTCAGGCAGGTGGAAAACCACAGCCGCGACACGTCAGCCTGGCCGAGATGAAGTGCAACCAGACCGAGTTCGTAGGCGTTGACGGACACCGCCAGATCAGGACTGCCGTGCTGCTCGATCAACTGTCGCTCCCGCTCAAAACAGGTCTGAGCTGCCTCCCAATTCTCGGCCATACGCTCCACCATGCCTACTTGGTGAAGCGCACGGTGTTCAGCCACCCATTCTCCCCGCAGGCCCGCGTGGTGATAAAGCTGCCCGAACATCTCCCGAGCTTCACCGTACTGGCCTAAAAAAGCGAGGGCATATCCCAGTCCGAATTGGGCTTGCTCTTGCTGTGCCTTGTCTATTCCCGGCGTGTTCAGAATGCTACGAAACCCAGCTTCTGCCGAGCGGTAGTCATCAGCCTCAAAGCTTGCCCACGCTCGCGCGATCTGGTCCATAGCTAAGCATAAGAGTTTTGACTCTCTGGCAACTTCTTTCGCGGGTCTCACCAGAAGTGGGTCTGGGGAAAGGAACAGGTTCTCTCCGAAGAGCGCAGAGAAAGGACTTGACATCCCACCTCATCAGGGACAGTATATAGGAACACGATATAGAAACCCAATACGCCAGCCCGATACACAGGAGGCACATTCATGTCCACCGCACCGCCCACCCCGCCCGACGCCAACCTGCTGCGCGGTCACCTCGACCTGATCCTGCTCAGCATTATTCAGGGGCCGCCCAAATATGGCCTGGAGATCAGCAAACTGGCCCAGACCGCCACCGACGGTTACTTTGACCTGAAGGTGGGCAGCCTGTACCCAGCGCTGCACCGACTGGAGAAGGCGGGCTTTGTCCGCAGCGAATTTACCAACGGCCCACGCAGTGGCAATCAGGTCAAGGCGTACACCCTGACCGAAAGCGGCGGGCGCGAACTGGCCATCCGCCGCGCCGAATTCCAGACCTTCACGCAGCAACTGGGCAAACTGTGGACCCTGACCGGAGGCATGACATGAAACAGACGGAACAGTACGTCAGGCAGGCCACGCGCGGGCTGTGGGGCAAGGCGCGGCGCGAGTTGAAGACGGAGCTGGAAGGCCACATTGCCGAGCGCTGCCAGGAATTCCGTTTGGCGGGCCTGAGCGCCGCCGAAGCCGAACGCCAGACCCTGCGCGAACTGGGCGCACCCGCGCAGGTCAGCGGCGGGATGCTGGACGTGCATACGTTTCCGGCACTGGGCAAGGCGGGCGTGTTGAGTGCGCTGCTGGCCACCGCCATCTTCTCCGCGCTGCCGCAGGGGCTTGCGCAGGTGCAGAGCATTTACAGTCGGTCGGAAAACTACGGAGCGTCCAGCTATCTGGATTTCCAGCAGTTGAAAGAAGCCGTTCAGAAAGCAGGAGGTGAGCTGAGCGGCCCGGCAGACAGCGCCACAGTCACCATTCCTGGTGCTCCCAGGCCCAGCTACCCGCTCAATACAGCTCAGGCACCGAGCGCCACCCTGACGCAGGATGGAAAGACGTACCTCAATCTGGGGACCTTCCTCGGCGGCCTGTTCAATACAGGTGCAGATATCAACGTGGGCGGTTGGAACAATCCCACCATTCAGGCTGGGCAAGCCCGCATCACCCTGGAAACGCAGGATTGGCGGGTTCTCAATGACCTGTACATGCGGCTAATCAGGTCATCAGGACCACAGCTCAATGCCGGAGCAATCCTAAGCCGTCTGGAACCCATCGGCGACACGGGCGAGGTGGCCTTTACGGGCACATTTGCACCAGACGGTGTTTACGCTCTCATCATGCCCGTCTTCGGCGAATGGTTCTCCCAAACAGCGGGCGGTGAGCAGTTGGACAGCGGTAGCATCGTCTTAAAGACCAACATCAATCAGGCCAAAGCGGGGCAGCTTGACTTCCGTATCGACAACGGCGTGCAGAACTTCAAGCTCGCCAGCAGCGTCGATGAGTTCCAACTTGCCCTTGATCCCTACCGCGACACCACAAAGTTGCGTCAGTGGGACGCCCAGCACCCCGCACCTGTTCTTCTGCTTAAGCTCAGCGGAAAATTCGGGCCGGATGCCTACACCGTCGTTTCGCCCGCATCGGTGAAAAAGCAGCCCTGAGCAGGTCTGCCCCTGGCAGAGGCAAGGTGAGCCTTGGAAGATCGGCGGGAAACGGCAGCTCCCCCGGCTACGCCACGGTCTCCTCAGCGGCGCGGTCTTCCTCGGCCTGCCGCTGCCCTTCCAGCGCTTCGGCGTCATGCTCGCGCAACTTGACCCGGCTGGTCTTGCCGCGCAGCACTTCCAGCGTATAGTCCCCCTCTCCGAACAGTGCGCCGTCCAGCGTGTCTGGCAGCGCGATGCGGACCTCGTGCGTCTCGGGGTCATAGCGCACCTTCACGGTGGTCCGGGCGTGGCGCTCCTTCATGGCCTCCAGCTTCTTCGGGGCCGTATTCATGAATGAACCCCGGCGCTTCCCGCTGTCCTTGAGCGGCACCAGCTCCCCGGCCTCGGGCAGCCCCACATCGTGCTTGCTGTTCAGGTAGCCCGCCAGGTTGCTGCGCGCCCGCAGCTCGCCGTGGGTCAGGATCACCTTCCCTGGCGCGTACCGCGCAATCATCCCGAGTAGACCGCCCCGGTCCGCGTGGGCCGACAGGTAGAAGCGCTCCACCCGCGAGTAGGCCGACACTGGCTCGAAACCGCCCCCACCCTTGCCGCCGTTCTGCGCGGGCAGCATGACCTCACCGCCTTGCTGGAGTTCGAGGAGTCTGCGCCCTGGACTCTCGGCATCCTGATAGCCAACGACGAACAGCGCGTTCTCGGCGTGTGGCAGCCACGCACGGGCGTACTGGGGACTGGCCCCGGCGTGGAGCATGCCACTGGAAGCGATGACCACCGCAGGCCGTTCCGAGGCCAGGATGCCATCCCGCTCGCGCCTGTCCTTGACCAGGTTCACGGTGCCGGTCAGGAAGGGGCGCTGTTTGCTGACTTTGCTGCGGTTCTGGAGCGCCTCGGGCAGCAGCGGCAGCATGTCCTCGTAGGCTTCCGTGATGCCCCGCGTCAGGCCATCGAGGTGGATTGGGACACTCGGCAGCAGCCCGCTCATCATGGCCGTCTGAAGGATCTGGGTGATCTCCTGCGCCCGGCCCAGGGCGAAGGATGGGATCAGCACCCGCCCGCCCCCGCGTAGGGTCTCGCCGATGGCGGTGACGAAGGCGCGCACCTGTTCTTTGCGGCTGGGCAGCAGCGTGTCCCCGTAGGTGCTCTCGGAGACCACGGCATCCACAGGCGTGACCGCAGCAGGCAGCCACGCAGCGTCCACCACTGGCGTCGAGATGTTGCTGACGTCCCCGGTGTGGAACACCGCGCGGCCCCCGCTCTCCATCAGCACGCTGGCCGCCCCCAGGAGATGGCCACTGGGAAAGAGGGTGAAGGCGAAGCCGTGATCATTGATGCGCGTGAAGTACGGCACGGGCCGCAGGCGTTCGAGGGTGCGCTTCATCTCGCCCGCACTGAACAGCGGCTGGCCTTGCATGGTGGTGACTTTGAGGGTGTCGCCCAGAACCAGGGTGGCGATGCGGGCGGTGGCCTCGGTGCAGTAGATGGCCAGCTTGGGGAACCGCCGGATGACCACCGGCAGTGCGCCGACGTGGTCCAGGTGGGCGTGGGTCAGCACCATCGCGGCGGGCGGATGCTCAGCGAGCAACCCGAGCTGGGGCAGTGCGACGTCTCCGATGGACCCAGGCCGCGCTCCGGCGTCGATCAGCAGGTTGCCCTCGGCGAGGCGATAGAGGTAGCTGCTGGCCCCCACCTCATCGGTGCCGCCCAAGCCCAGGAAATGCAGGTCACTCATGGGACCATTGTGGCCGGTGCCGTGAGACGGTTCTCAGAACAGCGCCGCTCCTGTTTTGGTGCCCAGGTCATGATGACCAAAGTCGTGATCGCTCGTCTCTCGCGTGTCACGTTCTCAATCTGTTCCCTCTCCGAAACGAACGGTCACCGTGCCCTCTGGAGTCACCGCGCACGTCATGAACTGGGCCGCTTGTGTTGCTCCAGAGCTTTTGACGTCGCTTCCACTGACGTACATCTGGGCAAAGGTGGGTTTGGGAAGACGCTCGGCCCCCTTGCCGAAAACAAACAGGATCGTTGGTCTGGTGGCTTGTGGGGGCTGGGTGGCCTCGTATTCCGCCGTGCAGCGACGCTCAAACGTTCGCGTCTGAACGCCGTCGTAGGTCATGACAATCAGTGGCACAGCGCCCAGCGCGAGGAGCAGCGGCAACAGGGTGGCCGTGAGCGGTTTGCTGGTGCTTAAAGACATGGGCACCCGTCCTGGGAGTGGTGCTGGAGGGTCACATCAAATGCTGGCTTCACGCCACCACGCCCCCCGGCTCCGTTCCCAGGTCATTGATATTGAACCCAGTCGCCGCCCGTGCCTTCTCGTTGAGCAGGTGCATCAGCAGCCGCCCCGGCGTCTCAATCTTCTGCCCCTTGAGCCGCCACTTCTCCAGCCGCTGGATGCAGCGCCGCACTTCCTTGACCCCCAGATGGACCAGCGCCTTGTAAAACCCAATGGCCGCCACCGCATGCGTGGCCGGATCGTCGTGGTGAATGGCGATCTGCACCGCGAATTCCCAGAGCTGCGGGTTCGCGTTCCGCAATCTGTCTAGACAAGCCTCTAAATTGCCTGTCACTTGATCAAGGGTAGGGGAAAGGGTTCCGCGCTCGCCAGCACGCGTAATCAGTGCCGCACTGTCCAGGCAACGCAGCAGGTCTTCCCTTGCATTTCCTACTGAGGAAGCTCCAAAACCCCCTTCAGGTTTTCCACAATCCCTTTGTTCTTGGGTAGTGGTTGAGCTTCCTTTAGTCGTCTCACCTTGAGAGTTAAAGTCTGGCACGACGAAAATCTCAGGTTCCTGGACCGACTCGGCAAAGAAAGCGGCCTCCAGGTCTTCCGGGATGATTGGCTCGTACAGGGTCACGCTGAATAGCGTGGCTGCGTTGCGCCGGGCTGCCGTCTCCTGCTCTAGCCGCTGCACCTTCTGGCTCCTCAGCCACAGGTGCGCCAGGGGGTGCTTGAGCGCCCGGTAGAAGGTGGCCTCGCTCATCCCGCACTCGCGGGCAAAGCAAAAGCGCCCGCCCACTATCTGTACCACCTGCTCACGGGACTGGAGGGGCCGCCCGTCCTCGCTGATTTTCAAATAGCAGTGCTTCCTGAGTTCCTCGATGATGCGGATAAGGTTCAGGCCCTGCGAGCTGGTCAGGCGTCCCCCGGCCAGGCTGGTGGTGCTGATGCTGGTCAGGATCATGCGCCAGTCGCGGGACACGCTGCGGCTCAGTTTGGTCAGATACTGTCCGGCCTTGTACGGGAACGCCACGGGCCAGAAGGTTTTGGTGGGCGTGTACCCGCTCATGACTGGGTTGGCGCGGATGCTCTTGCGGTACAGGCCCACCGCCTTCAGCGCTTCGATAGGGTCAATCGGGAGGCGAGTGGCGAGCGGCGCTGGGCAGATCGGGGAGCGCGGCGCGGCCTCTGGGCGGCCCGCACGCAGGGCGGCGACCTGGACATCCAGGAAAGCCCGCCGGGTGGCCTCTGTAGCGAGGCGCTCCGGCGTCAGTCTGGCGGCAGTCATTCCAGGCCACCGGAAAACCGGAATGGGGTGTTGACCGTGGCCAGGTGCAGGCAGCCAGTGCGCTGCCCTGTAAAACGTGCTTCTGAACCGTCTACTGACAGACCAAAGGCACGCCGCGCACAAAGCTTCATAGCCTTTATGGGCCCTTGTAGCTGCACATTCTCAGGTGCGTTGCTTGGCAAACATAGGATGGGCTGTGCAGTATGGCGCTGGGTCATCGCGGTGGCTTTGGCCTTCCGCGTACCGACATGAAAAAGTGGACTCACCAGGGTCTCCTAGTTGCAATAGGGAGCCTTCTCTGGTAAAGTCCGACTTGCGACAGTAGTGACTAGACCAAAGAATCTCAACTTAAATCCCGCTTACCGGCGGGGTTTTTTATTTTTGTCGTGCGTTCGGGATTACGTTGTAGTCAGGGAAGCGCCTCCATCTGAAGAGTCTAGCATGATCAACAAAAAATACCGTGTCAATGTCAATGAAAACTATGTCAAAGGTGAGATCTATACACGCTCGAATTCTAAACAGCGGTGAGGGGGGTTACCATGTGCTGGCTGTGAGACGAATTCGACTGCAAAACCACGAGATTCAGAAGTGACCGGTCCTGTCACCGTTTTTTTAACAGAGGCGTTCCTGCCGCTCAGCCAAGAGATCGGTAAGTTTGGGGCCATGTACCGGGCGGAGGCTGAAGCCCTGTTTGGTCTGGAGTTTGTGCAGGCGGCGGTGGCCCGGAAAGTTTGTGTTGCCACAGAGACCGATTACGGATGGGTGCTGTATCTGGCCCACAAGGGGCGCAGAATGATCGGGCTGACCAGTTCGTTTCAGTCCCGAACCGAGAACCTTGAGAATGCCGTCTGCTCGCGCGACGCCTACAGCAACATCGTGGAGGCAGGGCATTCGGTGGAAACGGTTGAGCGGCAGCGCCGGGCCTCCATCGTCTATACCAGAGCAGGCACCAGGGTTCTGGCGCTCGCCCAGGCCAGGGGCTTTAACCGAACGGTGATCAGACGCAACTACTCCCACTGGGTTGAGTCGGGTGAATACGGGGAGTTGCATCTGTACTCGTATCTTTCCCCTCCAGAAACAATGGAATTTGGGATGTTGATGCTTCATTCCAAAAATCCCAGTGCCCTCCCCATAGATCCGACTAAATTTCTGCTTTACGCCCTCACGCCGTGGCCTGTAATGCACCGTCAAAAGGCTGCTGGAGCTGATACCTCACCCCGACTGGACTGAGTGAGACAAGGTAGACCTGGCCGCCGCGCGTGACCTGGAATGACTGACCAAACTGGATATCCAAGGCCAGCTCGCGGTGGACGCGCTGGAGCTGATGCTCCACAGCATCTGACGGTTGACCACTCTGATCGAGCGAGTGCAGTTCGAGGGTCAGACTCAGCAGACTTTCCAGCAAGAAGTGCTGGGTTTCCCTGGTCTGGATACAGGAAAAAGCAATGTCATCAGATTCTTGCAAAAGGCACCTCCCTTCATTTGGGCTGGGAGATCCTAGCAAGCGCCCTCTGAAAACCTCTGATTAAAAAAGTGAGAGACCACCTGAGGTCAGGTGGTCTCTTCTTTGGTGGAGACGGAGGGAGTCGAACCCTCGTCCGATACAGCCTTGGTGGGCTTCTACGAGTGTAGTCCGTGATTTGATTCTCCTCGCTCAGCCGCGCATGGACACGCTGCTTTCGCGCCTATCTCCTGAATTTCGCTGACTTATCGGAGCACTTGGGTCAACTAGCCTTCTTTTGTATCAGTTTCCGCGACGCCAAAGGCCGGGCTGCGTGGTCACTGCGCAGTCAATTAAGCTGCGTATGCGTAAGAAACGCTGTTGTTGCCATTTGAAAGGCTTGACCGATGATTAACGAGGCCAACGGTCATCCTCGACTCGCCACTTCACTTCCAGCACGCACCGTCGAAACCGGGTCGTCCCCAAAGGTGTAGGCAGTATAGCAAAAGCCAGCCACCACACCTGACGAAACGTTCACCAATTTTTAGTTCGTCCAGTGGGTGAGATACGGTGCGTGCCCCTCACGGAGCGCCTCAAGCGCCTGCTGGGCGCTCCGCTCGATTTCCTGACGCCCAAGAACGCGGCTCAGGGCCATCACCCGCTCAAACGTGTCCGGCTCCTGATCGGCCATCGCCGCCCGCATCAACCACTGCAACGCATCTGAAGTCTCTCCCAGGGCGTTGGCATGTGCCTGATAAACCCGCGCGACGTGGCGCGCGATCAGGACGCGGAAGTCAATCACCCACTCGTGATTGCTGCTGGGAAGGAATGACCCCTTGTAGAGGTTCTGAATGGTCTGGGCGTCCGTAGACGACAGAATATCCAGGGCGTCACAACTGACATGAACCTCAGTGTCGATCATCCAACCAGGATTACGCCGCCCACTCCCGGCTGTCTGGAGAAGTTCCATGCCCGGTTGCTTGAATGCCGTCTGGAACGTCCGGTTGACCGTGCGGCGTGCCTGCTGAACTGAACCTCTGCCCCTGGCAAGGTCCGAAAGAGGCCAGATGGCAACGGTAATTTCATCCTGTGATGCACCAGGATGGAGAACACGATAAATGAGGGTTTCCAGGGCAGTGCTGTAGCCCAGACGAGAACTCATTCCATTAATGTCTATACGGAAATGACCAATCACAGTGAGTCGCAGCTTCTTCTTTTCAATTTGACCTATCAGGTATGCATTCGCAAGAAGGTCATCAAAGAAGTTTTTCTCGATTCCAGCAGTTTTGTAAGCCTGAAAAATTGGCTCAAATTTACTGAAGGCAACTTGATAGAGAGCGTGATCTTCGCTGTAGAGACTCAACGCTTCCCGAAGTTTATGTCCTAAATCTTTACTCACCTCACCTTTCTGGTGGAGAATTAGCATGGAGAGAAGGACAGCAGCCGTCTCCGGGACTTGATCGAAGGTGAACGCCTGGTCCGCCAACTCAAGCGCCTCGACAGGAACACCGAGGATAAACTTGAAAAAAGCACGCTCCGAGGCATCATCACCCGCCCTCGGCGGTGTTTGATCAATTTGATGCAGTGATGATCTAAGCAGGGCCTCCGCTTCTTGCAGTCGATCTGTCCCAAAATAAATCCACAGCGCAGTGAAAAGATTGGATGAGAGATAACCTTTATGATCGTGTTCTAATGAAAATTTGTAGCCTTTGAGAGCAGTTTCCAGTGAGTTTTCATAGTCGCCAAGACTGAGATAAGCAAGCGAGATATCACCAATTAACATAAAATCTGCCAGGGGATAGATTTCACCATAGTTTTTGGTATATTCTTTGAGAATTTCAAGGCTCTCACGTGGCCGCCTGACCCGGTTAAGTTGCCGGGCATAGGTTTGAACAACAGGCATCATGCGGTGGGGATTTTCATTGATACTAGATTTATAAAGGTTGAAATATTGTTCAAGTAAAATCTCTGAATCATACTTCATTCCACGCATGATGTGCGCTTTAACGCTCTGTGTTGCGATTCTCAGCGAATTATCGCCGTAGATCATCGCCCGACTCACTGCGTCTTCAGCCACTTCAAGAGCTGCTTCTGGCTTACCACTTGAGATGAAAAGCACTGCCTGGCTCCGAAGGAGTTGGATGGTGTCACGCTGATTCGTTGGACTGGGCGTGACACGAATAGTTTCAAGTCCACCGTCAATACTTTTCTGCATCTCATCAAAATTGTTCGTTCGGTAGTTGCGAAGTGCAAGCGCGTAATACGCAGTAGCGGTAGGAAACAGATCAATCTGACGTCTTGCAAGCGTTTCCGCACGTTCTCCCTCGCCAGTCTCTCCCAGCGACAAAGCCAGGAGGGAACGCAGTTCTGACGTGAGAAACCCGTCGGGGACCTTTGACAGCAGGTCAATGGCGATTTTCCAGTTGGCCGTTCGGTACCAGCCCGGAACCAGATTCTGGATCATGCTCAGGGCGCTTTCGATCTGACCAGCCGCTAAAAAATGAAGGGTTGCCGCGTAAGGTCTCCCCTCTCTGTCTGCCTGCTGGGCGGCGTATCCCTGAACCGTTTTGAACTGGGCCTGATCTCTTTGCAAGGTGTCTTGTAAATATTCCCGCAGGGCGTCGTGTGGGATGAAGGCTTTGCCCTGTTGCAGCACGGGCAGGCCCACCCGCCGCACTTGATCGAGCCAGTCACCAGGAAGGTTCAGATGCAGGACACTGGGCGTCGTGGGTGTCCAGATCTCCATGACACTCAGGGCAGGAAGGGCATGCTGAATATCTTCAGGGAGCCGGCGCACCAGCGTGAGCAACAGGTGTTCGGTGCCGGCCTGAAGTTGGTTGTTTTGAGCGTGAAATTCCAACATGACTCCTGCGGGCCAGCCGTGGAGGTCGCTCGGGGGAAGTTGGCCTGCCTCAAACGTTCGGGCCAGAACATCTACCTCATGCTCAGTAAAGCGAAGTTGGCCCGCGTTGATCTCGGTGCCAATTCCCGAAGCAAGGAATGGAGCAATTTGAAAGCTCGAAGCCTCGTGCTGGGCGACGAAGATGCGGTGACCCTCGCCCAACCCATCAACAAAAGCGTTGAGAAGATTGGCAGAGTCATCACTCAGGTGTTCGCCCCCATCGACAATCAGCGTTAAGTCACTCGGATGGTTGTTCACGTCATTCAGTAGGGCGAGCAGGGCACGCGAGGGACTGGTTTCGAGAATTGCTCCTGATTTCCAGTACGACAAATTCAGGCCGAAGTACTGGAAAGCGTCGACAAGGGATTGAAGGAAAAAGTGGGCGTCCCGGTCTTCCTGATGCAGCTTGAGCCAGATTACGTTTCCATTTTGCTGACGTGCCCATTGGGCCAGCAACACGGTTTTGCCGTAACCGGAAGGGGCAAGCAAGGCGGCGACTTTGATGGTCAGATCAGTGAGTTGCTCCTGGAGCCGGGGCCGCGCCAGCCCCTGCGGCATCGGTTCAGGGACGCTGAAGCGCACTTGTGAACGGCGGCGCACAGGTAGAGAAGACATAGACCAGTTTAGACCGCGTGGCAAAACTCAAAAGTTTGAAAGACCTGCGGCAGCGGCGCTTCTGAGCTGCGCCAGTTCCCTGCCCGTGACGCCCCAGCTCGCCTGGTTGTTGCGCAAGACGGCGTACCCCGCTTCGATCACCTTGAATCCGGCAGGCACGCCTTCCTGAGCCTTGGCTTTGAGCAGGTGGCTGGTGAGCGCCCTGGTTTCTTGCGGTTCAACCGTTCCCGAAACCACCTGAATCTCGCCGTTTATCCAGAACGAAACGGCGTAAGCAGGGGCTGGCGTGTCCACACCCTTGACGGCGTACGCCGCAATTCTGGGGCCGTCTTGCAATGGAATCCGGGTGCGGGGCGGAAGGTCACGCAATGCCTGCGTCGCCAGTTCGTGTGCGCGTTGGTGCAGGGGACTGCTGTTGCGCGGAATCCTCACGACAGTCACGTTTGGGTGGGTCACGCAGAGAACGGCCCGCAATTCCTCATCCTGAGCGTCGACATGAAGCACAGCACGGACCCCGAACGGAAGGGCAAGCTGTTGCAGAGCGGCCAGCGCCGCCGTGACCTCTTGCAACGCAGTCCGGGGGATCTGACCGCTGACTTCCCTGGTCTCTCCAGTGAGATCCCGAAGAACGCCGCCGTAGGCGGCGGCTGTTCCGACAGCGCTCGCATCGGTGGCGATTGTGGCCTGGTCTCTCATGAATTCAGAGCGGAGTATTCCACAGGTGGGATGCTCCCAGTCTCCCCCATCCATGACTGGAGCTGGCCACCCACAATGCCACCGTGAAAACTCGGCCACCCACCGGCTCCCAGGGGGTCAGAAAAACGGCCTGCGTAACTTGTCCGGCGGGAAGTGACGAAAGCCGTACCCTGGAGTTGTGCAGTTCAGGGAGAAATTGCCTGACTCTGGTGGATTTAACCCCCATCAGTCCACTGGCAGCAGGGGGTTGAGTTTGCGTTTGAGCTGATCAATTTGCTCTTTCACTGCGGAGCGGGCGGTGGCCTCCAGCAGTTCGCGGGTCAGGGCCACCGCCCCGATCTCTCCTCGCTGGGCCAGGTGTTCGAGCTGGCTCCATTGCGCGGCATTGAGGTGCTTTTTGAGCAGCATCTGCAAGGTGGCACGCTGGGCCGTCCACTGCTCTGCCGGGGGGGCTTCACCGAGCTGATCAAGCTGCGCCTCGCTCCGGGTCTGCGCCTCCCGATCGGCACTCAGCTTCTGCTCTTTGACCTGACTGGCTCGCTCCTGACGCTGCCGCTCAGGCGTCACGAAGTCGGCAGGCAGATCGTACTTGGCCGGATGTTCCAGAAAGTCGGCCACCAGCCCCCCCGGATTGCGCACGCCGCCCTGGGCGGCGCGCTGCCGCAGCTCCAGAAAGCGCAGGGCCTCTTCCACCCGCTCGGGATGCTGGCCCGCCAGCGCGGTGGCGCGGGCCACCGTGACCCCGGCCTGACGCAGCAGCCGCACCAGGGCAGGGTCTGCCGCGTGCGTGTCTGCAAAGGTGTACTGGGCCACTGCCGCCTTGCCCCGCCCCTCGATCACGGCGCGTTCCAGGTAGTGGTTGGCCAGCAGTTCCTCGTGGGCCGAGGCCAGCGCCCGGCGCACCAGATCACTGCGGTCCGTGGTCAGTCCCGTGGCCTGCCGCCATTCGGTCAGCGGTACCTGAAGCTCTTTGAGCATCTGGCCGTCGTCCTGTCGCCGGTGCGCCTGCAAGGTGCGGTACAGCGCCCGGGCGGGCGGCTGTTCCAGGCGGTGCAGGAGCTGACCGTCCAGAACCTGTGAAATGCCGGCCCGGATGCTGTCGGCTAGTTGCTCACCCAGGCGGATGCTCAGTGTCGCCTCACTCTCCAGAGCGCTGAGTTCGCCGTCGTCCTCGCTGTCGCGGTAGCGCAGGCCCTCGAAAAAGCGCACGCCCACGTTGTCCCATCTCACCTTCTGGGTCCCGGTCAGTGAGGATTTGCGCCCCACGATCACGCTGGTGAAGTACAGCCGCCGGATGCTCTGGCGCAGCCGGTGGTAGTTCTCGCCGTTGTTGGCCAGGCCCATCAGCTCGCGGACCTCATAGGCGGTGGTGTGAACCCAGTTGTCCTCGGGGCAACCGTGGGCGACGAACAGCGTTTCAAGGGACACCAGCGTGTCAGTGTCGATGCCGTGTGGGCGGCCCTGTGGGGTGATCGCCTCAATGCGGAAGGTGCGGGCATTGACCGTGAATTCGGTGTTCCAGGTGGTGACCCCCTGATCGACGCGCGAATGCATGCTGATGACCCCGAAGCGGGCAAAATTCAGTTCGTCATGCAGGTTCGGCGTTTTTGGTTTTTTGACCACTGCGGCTCCCGTTCTGGTGTTGTTGTTTTTTAACTACTGTAAAGATATAAAAAAACAACAACAAGGAGAGTCAGTCCCCGTGTGCAGCACGCACTTCCCAGCCTTTTTCCCGCAAAGGTATCGCTAGTTTGGCCTCTTTTCCCGCAAAGGTATCGCTAGTTTAGACCCCCTTCCCCGCAAAGGTGTCGCTAGTGGCCCTTCAGGAGTCCGTTTGGACCTGAAATTAGCAAAAGATTGTCCTGGACAGGAAAAGCCTCTCTTTCCCGCAAAGGTATCGCTAGTGGTCATTTTGGGCAATCCCGCAAAGGTGTCGCTACTTCCCTTCCATATCCCGCAAAGGTATCGCTAGTCCTGTGAAAGCGATAGCGACTGTGTCACACGGAGAAATAGCCTGTTGACAGATAAAATCCCGCAAAGGTATCGCTGTGAAGGTGTCTGCTGCGCCGTGCCAATGCTGTTCCGTTTCCCGCAAAGGTATCGCTACGGAGGAGGGGCCGCAGGCAGGGCACTGCTCCGCAGTTTTGGAATCTGAGTTCGTCGTTTATTAGAGGGTATATGAGCCGTGAGTCATTCGCTTTTTTCTTGCGTCACACTCCCATACTCCTGATTTGGCTAAAGCTTCCGGTCTACGTTTCAGCCTTTCATCGTTTTTCTGGTGGGCTGTGAGGCATTTTTGGCTGAGGCGTGGGCCTGCGCAACGTCAGGGGTAGACTTGCAATCCTGCTGTGTCTCGATTCTTCGTGTGGTCAGCATATAGGGGGTGGCGCTGCTCTGGTTGGGAGCGTCGATGCTGCCAGCTGAGACAGAGGATATGAGTCGTTCCTTTCCTTATATCATCCAGTAAATAGGTTGTCATTACTGGCTGTGACTGTAGGTTCGTGGTGAAGTCCCCACGCAGCAGCCTCTCCTCTCTCAGTAGTCCAGGTTTCGGCCCCGCTGCATCTGCCTTTCCTCGAAGACACTGGGCACGGGAGTGGCCGTGACCTTGACCACCTCGCCGGGGCTGCTGCCTTTGGGAAGATCCTGCGGATGGCCCACCACCCTGTCGCCAGTTGAGTTCATGATGAAATGCTGCCGGTCTTTGTGCTGGAGCAGGCCCGTGTAGGTCTCGCCCGCTGTGGTGCTGGTGAGGTACACCGCCTGTACCTGCTCGCCGTAGCGCCCATGCAGGCTGTCAAAGCCACGCTGCAAGACCCGCGCCCGGTCTGGATCGGTGATCTCGTCGAATAGCCGGCGCATGGAATCTTTGTCACCCTGCGCGGCGTCAAAGCTCACCACCGTCATGCGCTGCTGGGTCACGCCCTCAAACTGAAGCGGGTGGCCTGCCTGCTCCGCGAGCTGGGTCATGAATTCGCGCTGCGTGCGCCCGTTGCCCTCGCGGAAGGGGTGGACCTGGTTGAGACCACTCAGCACGTCGGCGGCCTGGCGGCTGAAGTCCTCGCGGGACAGGCCGCGCAGCCCGTCTTGTTCGGCCAGCCGGGCGAACAAGCTGTCCAGCTTCGCATTCACCCTGGGGCCTTCCTCGAAGGAAGTTTGCGCTTTGATGAGCTGCACGGGCTGCTGCTCGCGCTGGCCTTCCAGGGTGAGGGGATCGCCGCGCGTGGTTCCAGCCCATTCATAGACGTCCCCAAACGTGTGCTGGTGAATGGCGCGTAGGTGGTCCGCGTCGAAGTGGCCACGGGTGGCGGGGGGAGCGGTGCCGTCCTTGATTTCAACAGCCCGGATCGAGGCCAGTTTGCGCTCGGCCTGTGACAATTCCCCGGCATCTTGGATGCCGAGGCGGTTTTTCATGACTCCATTGTCGCCCGTGTACGGGTCAAGTCCGGCCACAGCTAGCGGCGGTACTGCTTCAATACGGCCTCGCGCATCTGCTCGGTGGTCATGGTGCCGTCCACATAACCCTCAAACATGGTCATCGTCTGGGCATCGAGCGGCATTCCTTCCATTGCGCTGCTGTGGGCCACAGACTGGACGATCTTCCGGCGCTGTTTGCGGGCATCTGCTTCCACCATGAGAGCGTCACTCTGGGCGCGCAACTGATCTTGAAGTGTGGTCATTTCATGGGCCTCCGTAGGAAGTATTTTAGCAGATAACGCCGCTGTCAAGGAGTAAAACATGCCTTTTAAAGCTTGCTCGGCGGTGTCAGATCAACCTGTTCCACACCACACAGCGAAGGCGGCAGCTTGGGAGACGGGGGCTGCGTGAGGTGATGTCCAGTCGCCGATGCGCGCAGAGTCTATCCGCGTCGCTGCGATGCTTTGACCCATATACTGTCCGTTAAACACATCCTGTCTATCAGGCTTTTTGCCATTGTTCGGAACGCTGGTGGACCGCCTACCCGTCAAGTTGCCGCTGATCACCAGGAATCTGCTGCGGGCCACTCTGCACAAGGCGTCTCAATTCAGATGATGGTCAGCATGAGGGGAGGTGGACTGGGTGGGGTGAGGGCGGCGACATCCCAGGCATCTGTCATGGGCCAGCACTCCTTTTTTCAGCCCTGATCTGGGCGCTGGCCAGGGCATAGGCCAGGTCATAGTGCAGGTGTTCCAGATTGGCCGGGACCTCGCCCTGAAAGCGGAAGCCGGAGACCAGGGCGGCGGCAGTGTCCAGGGCTTCACGGGCGCTCCGGGTCACGCTGAGGCGAACCATGTGGCACGTCGCGTAAATCTTCCGGGCGCGGGAGCTGGGCTGTCCAGGCATGACGTCGCCCAGCTTTCCCTTCCAGCCAAGGGCGCGGGCCTCCTGCATCAATGCCTGGGCCTCCTTCCATGTCGCCTCGAAGGTCTGCGCCCACATCTGGGCGTCTGCGGCGCTGGCTGGTGCGGGGCCACTGTCCATCTCACCAAGCAGCGTGTAACAGCGCACCACTCCGCTCAGGGCGTGGGCGGCTTCTGTGGCCTGGGGGTTGGTGGTGGTGTGGGGCATGGGGGGCGCGCTCCTTTGGGATACCGGACTACTCAGGCGGTTGGGAGAGGCCCCCGCAGGGGGCCGCTCGGCGTCAGGTCAGCGGAACGCGCAGCAGCTCCACCTGGGGCAAGTCCAGCGGCGCGGCGCACGCGATATAGGAGTGAGGCACCTGCGCGGGCCAGTCGGCGCGGTGCTGGCGCTGGGCCTGCACCTGGGCGGGAGGCGCACCGTACTCGCTGAAGGGGCGCACGAAACTGGCATAGATCCAGCACTCGGCGGGGGCATCGGGCCACAGCTCGGCTAGCACTTCGCGGCGGCGCAGCTCGGCGGCCAGTTGCTTTTCATAGTCGGCCCGCACGTCCTTCATGTCTTCTGGGGTCACGTCATACCGCTGGCGCAACGTTTCCAGCAGGGTTTCCAGTTCGGCGCGGGGGTCTCTCGTGGTGGCAAGGGTCTTGATCTCCTGCATGGGCGGCGCTCCTTTGGCTGGGGTGGTTCGGGGTGGTCCCGCCTAGCTGGGCCGGGTCTGCGGTGCTTAGCTGGCCTGGGCGCGGGCGCGGCTGGCCCTGAACGCGGTGAGGGCAATGCTGGCGGCGGTAAAGGTCTTGCCCTCCTCGTTCATCAGGCGGTCAAGCTCCAGCAGGTCTGCGGTGGACTCCGTGACGCAGTGCAGTTGGCAAACGTCGTGCATCTCCCACATCTTCTGAAACGCCTTGCGGGGGTCCGTGGTGGTGAAGCCCTCGTGCGGGTGCGCGTGGCCGTTCATCAGGTAGACGCGGGCATATTGGCCGTCTGCCGGGTTGCGGGTGGTGATCCGGTAGGTGTTGAAGTCGGGGCGCTGGATGTTGGCAAAGCGGTCCACGTTCACGGTGCGCTCTCCACCATCAGCGGGCAGCAGTTCAAAGGCCACGCTATCCACCAGCACGCGGCGGGCCTGCTCCTCGGCGGCGTTCTCCAGCTCCTCACAGTTGTAAAGCAACTGCTGAAGGCGGTCCATCAGCTCGGCGGCGGTGTGGTCGCCCTGGCCCTGCGCCTGGGCGTACTCGCGGCGGTGGGCCTGCTCCTCTGCGGCGGTCAGGTCACGGTCTGCATAACGCATCATGTAGGCACGGCGGTTGCTGACGTACAGCGCGGGCCAGATGGGGCCGCCCACATGCGGGCCGCACAGCTCCACGGCGGCGACTTCAAGGCTCCTGATCTCGTTTGGACTGGACGGGATAACTGACATTTGTGGCGCTCCTTTCCCTCTGTCTGAGGTAAGTACATAATACAGTATAAACTGTATTATGTCAACTATTCAGAACTCTGATAACGAAACCTCACGGCAAGAGAAAAGCCGCGCTGAACGCGGCACAAGACAGAGAGAGAAAGAGGGTTAAGGGGATTGAGCGAGACTGGCGGGCCACCCTGAAAAGTGGGGCCGCGTGCCTATTTCCAGCTCACAAAAAATCGTCGTCGTTTAGCTCGCCAGTCTCCCGGCAAAAGACCCGCCAGTTTGCGCGGAGCTGCTGGCCGCCCGTGTTGTACTCGTTGCCGCACGCGCAGCGGGTTCCCTCCCAGTCGCCGGTCATCTCCAGCGTGCGCCCACAGCCGCAGCGGATCGCCCCCGCGTCCCACTGCTCGCGCCCGTAGTCCTGAATGCCGTGGTCAATCATGGTCCCGGCGCGCACCCCGGCCTGGGCCTGGGCGTAATTCTGGCGGGCGGCGTCGGTGTCCAGGATGACCGCGTGATTTTTCTCGTCCACACCAAACATGAAGCCGCTAAAAGCGTCGGCGGCGTAGCTGTAATGCTGTTGCAGGTTGGGGACGTGGACGGGGTCGGGTTCTCTGATCCATTGTGCGGGCATGGTGTTTTCCTCCTTGAGTGGGTGGGGCTGGCCCCGTCGCCGGGGCCGGGGCCGCCCCTCGGGGCTTACAGGGCGCGAATCTCCAGCGGTTGCCAATCGGCGGGGTCTCCGAGGGTGGCCGTGAAGTCTCCGCACCAGCGCGCGGGCCGGGGCGTGAGGGTCACGGCGTAGGCGCTGCACCAGGCGTACAGCTCCTCGGCAGTCTGAAAGGCTGTGTGCGCCGTGGCCGGGGACTGGGTGACGACGTAGCGGTACGGCGAATTCCGGCGCTCGCGGGCCTCGTCGTCCCACTGGGTGACGTCCAGCGTGTAAGTCTTGCGGGTGTAGCCCTCTCCGGCCAGATCGCGGCCAAGCTGCTGACTCATGTGGGGTAGGCGGTGGCCGCCCCGGTAGGCGGCGTGGGTGGGTTTGCGAATCACGGTGCGGTGATCGGTGTCCCAGAAGTCGGCGGTGTCGGTGCAATCGAACGTCAGTGCGGGGGTCTGAATGGTGTCGGCGGCGGTCATGGGTGGCCCTCCTTGGGGAAGGGGCGGGGGCGCGGTGGCCCCCGGCCCGGTTCGTTTACCAGTTGGCAGTGATGCCCAGCTCGGCGCGGGCCGCTGCATTGCCGCTCAGGGCTTCGCTGAGGCGTTGGTGGGCGGGTGAGGGGTCCGCCTGCCCCGTGGGCGCGAAGACCACCGGGCCATAAACAGGGGTCTGGAGGTCCAGCGCCTTTTGTGCGGCTCCGTTCGGGCGCACGTCGCCGGGCGCGGCGCTATAGATCACGGCGTAAGCCTGCACGCCGCATTCCTCCGGGGGAACGCGGTACGCCTCGCCCAATTTGCCGTCGATCCACTCATGGGCCTCGTCATTGCCGCCCACCGTCTGCCGCTCGGTGTGGCCGTCCGGCTGCATCAGGTACAGGTGAAGCGGCGCGGCCTCCCGCGCGTCAATCACGGTGATCTCGTCGGGGCCGCTGATCCCCAATGTGGCCAGGGCCTCCGCGTCACCCTCCAGGGCGCGGGCGTATACGCTGACCAGATTGTTTCCGCTGGCCATGTTCTGCCGCTGCTGCGCGGGGCTGGGGCCGTCCTCCGGGTCATGGGGCACGATCACGATGGGGCCATGCAAGGGGGGGTACTGGGTCAGGTCCAGCCCGATCAGGCGGCTGCCGGGCCAGTTGGGGGCCAGCTCCTTAAGCATCCCTTCCTCGTCAATCACCGCCTCATGGTCTTGCAGGGCGTGGTAATGGGCGGGGACGTATTCCAGCCAGCCGCCGATTAGTTTTTTCAGCAGCTCGTAAGTGTCGGTCTCCGGCGTGATGGGGTGACTTTCCTGCCGTCCATCGGGGTAAATCACGCGCATGGTGGGTTGCATAGGCTTTCCGCTCCTTGTCCTGGGTGTTGAGGGGGGATGGAAGGGGGCGCGGTGGCCCCCACTCGGTTTAAGCGGCCTGGGCCTGGGTGGGCGCGGCCTTCGCCCTGACGCGCTCCCCGATCTCGCGGGCGCTGGGGTAGACGGCGCACAGGTACGCCCACACGGTCCCGGCTTCCTGCTCGGTGAGGTCTGAGAGGGTGTCCAGGGGGAACGGCTCTCCCAGCGCGGCGGCGGCCAGGCCGTAGTGCTGGGCGCGGGGCAGTCCAGCGGCCCCCATGATCTTGTGCAGCATGTGGGCGCGGCCCTTGCCGATCATGGGAACGGCCAACGCAACGGGCGCGGGCGGGGTGGGCGTCGGCTCGGTGGGGCCTTCGCGCACCACTTCCAGGCGGCTGCCCGCTTCCTTGCCCCAGTTGAGGTAGGACACGGCGCGGTCAATGGTGGCCTGATTCTCGCCGTCAATGATGGCCGTGAGGTCGCCGCAGTCGTCGGCGGTCAGGGTCACGATGTGGCTCCCAATGAACAGGCTCGCGCTGGCGCTGTCGCCCCAGTTGCCGTACAGCTCCACCTTCCATGTGCGGCTGAAGTTCGTGATTTTGGTGGGGGCGGTCTGGGTCATTTTGGCGCTCCTTCCCTCTCTGTCTGAGGTAAGTACATTCTACAGTTTAAGCTATTTTATGTCAATACTTAGGACAGAGTGTTAAGGTGCGTTTATGCCGTCCCTGTCGGCTTTTCTCTCGCCTCGCACACGGCCCACACGTCGCCCCCTCCGGGCGTCGTGTGCCGCCCCTGGCGGCGCGGCTACCCCCGTCTTTCCTGATCGCCCCGCCCCGCTCCTAAGCCCGCTTTTTCCCCCTGCTTTGTGCTGGTGCTGCTGTCAAGCTGGGCCGCTTGAAGCGGCCCAAGGCCGTAACCCGGCGCAGTTCGCCGGGTTTGACAGCTTCCTGACCGCCCCTCAATCCTGTGGCCGCAGGCCAGCCGGAAAAATGTTTGGGGCCGTTTCCAACATTTTCCGGCTGGCCGATAAGCCCTTTCCGGGTTCTGATCTTTTGATCTCTTCAAAAAGAACGTGCGGCCCCTGGCCGCTCCCTTCATCCTTTTTCCCTGCCGCGCTCGGCTCGGACGACGGGCCGCCCCGAGACCGACGACGGGCGCGGCCCTCCTGCCGTGACCAGCGGGACGGCGGGTCAGGGTGCTGCGCGGCCTCTGGGCCGCGCCCTCTTTTTCGGTGCGCCCCTCAGCGCCGAAGAAGCCCCGTCAGGGGCGCAGTGCAGCTTGCAGCAGCATCACCCGGAGGGTGAGCCACCATCTGTTGCCCCTTTTACCGGCACACCGCCTGCTGTCCCTTCCAGGGCTGAAAGGGACTGGAATGCGGTAAGAAATCCAGCGGCATGACGTGAGGAATGCCGCATGTTGGATTTCTGGTTTCCCGGCGCTCCCCAGCCGGGAAAACCGCATGGAAGGCCGCGCCAACGGCGCACCCAACCCGCCGTCGCCGAGAGAATGAAACACACCCGCCCTGCCGCCTTACCCCAGAATCAGAAGGTCAAGCCCTCGCCCTGAACACCTGCCCTCGCCTGGGCCTGAAACGCCCTGCACAACACCCTTTGTCCCGCCTGACAAACCAGACTGAGAAGAAGTCTCGCCGAGAAATCCACCGTCGCTCTGGTCCCCATGCAACTTCTGGCGCTACAGTTTGATCCATGAAGGGATCGATCTGGAGATTCTGGCCCCTGGTCCTGATGGGTCTGTCTCATGCCGCAGCAGCGCCCAATTGCGACACCCTACGGCTGAACCACTTTGAAGCAATAAGGTATATAGATAAAGCAGAGTTTCCCAATCCATCAAAAGAAGTGTTGATTGGGATTCAGGAAATGAAAAAACCCGTCGCAGTATGCGGACTAGCTGTAGAAAATACCACCAATTTAATTACGATCAAAGCCAAAAAGAGAGATATTCTAGCTTTCTCAACAAATACGACTGGTGACACATCGCCTATATCTCTTAGCAGCTATTCCATAAGGCAAGATGGCTTGGTGGTTGAGGGCATCAAGATTAATATAACGATGCTGGATACAGATAAAAACTACAGCGCAAAAGCAAGTATACCGGGTCTGATGATAGATAACAGTGCTGTCGGCATGAGGATAGATGGCGGAAAGCTCTTGCCGATGTATTGGCCGGACGGTGATTGGAACAGAATTGCGATACCTAAAAAGACCAGGACCCTTGAGTTTTACCTCAAGAGCGAACTGGATACAAACTGGCAAAGGGTAAGCGTGGATTTAAAATCACCCACGATTAAAGTCTATAGAAAATTCCCTTTTCCAGCCAAGTAAACTCTGAAGTAGCGTCTGGTCAATGGACTTAAAAATAACGGGGCCATAGCCTGCGCGTTGCGAGGCTCCCCGCCTGGAGGCGGGGCGGGGGGGTGGTGTCTGTGAGGCGGCAGCCGAACGGGCCAACACAGCAGCCGCCACCCCTGCCCGGAGAGCGGGCGGCTTCCTCGCCTTTTCCCCGGCGCTGCTGGCCGGGGCGGGCGCTGGGCTAGGCGGCGGCGGTGTCCGCGAGACTTTGCAACACCTGGCCGCGCTGGCAGGTGCGCTCGATCAGGACCGCGATCCCGTCCAGGTCCGGGTCATGGCGGCACGCCTCAAGCTCCCCCAAGGCTTTGGCGGTGCGCGCCGCGTGCAGGAGGCAGCTCGCCTGACGGTCAGGGTTCGGCGGGATGCTGAGGCAGGAGCGTAAATCTTCCAGGCGCGTCCCGGCCTTTGGGTGGCCGACAGCGGCGGCGCGGCGAGCCTCGCGGATGCGCTGGGCGTGCTGGCGGCGGGTAAAGCGCATGACAGCGGCGGCGGTCTCAGTTTCGGCGGTGCGGGCGGTGGGCATGGGGGGCGCTCCTCGTCGGGGAAGGGGGGGGGAAGGGGTGGCCCCGCCTGATCGCGGGGCCGTGCTGCTGGGGGCTTAGCTGGCGGCGCGCAGGCTGCGGCTGCGGGTATGGACCCGTTCGCTGCCGTACTTCTCGCGCATCTCCTCCATGCTGGTTTTGCCCCTGCCACTGCTGTATTTGCCCTTAAAGGCCCACTTCTCCCGCTTGTGCATCCACCAGTAGTCGGCGGCCTTCAGCGTGTCCTTGTGGGGCTTGGTCTCGCCGCTGACCCACACCCACGCCCCGATGATTTCAATGTCTATGCCCTCCAGATGGGCGATTTTTTCAATGGCCTCCTGAACTTTGGCTTCAACGTCGACCTCCTCCTGGCGGGTCTTGTACCATTTGTCCTCGCCGTAGTCGCTGTCCGGCTTGCCGCTCAGAATCCGCGCCATTGCTGCCGCGTACTGGTTGTTGATCTCCTGCATCTGCTCAGTGCTGCCGCCCTTGTCGGGGTGAAACTCTTTGCACAATTTGCGGTAGGCGGTCTTGAGTTCGTTGCTGTCGTTGATCTCTTGGAAATAGTTCATCTTTGGCGCTCCTTCCCTCTCTGTCTGAGGTAAGGACATTCTACAGTTTAAGCTATTTTATGTCAACACTTAGGACAGAGTGTTAAGGCACGTTTATGCCGTCCCTATCGGCTTTTCTCTCGCCTCGCACACGGCCCACACACCGCCCTCTCTGGGCGTCGTATGCCGCTCCTGGCGGCGCGGCTGCCCCCGTCTGTCCTGATCGCCCCGCCCCGCTCCTGGGTCTGCTTTTTCCCCCTGCTTTGCGCTGGTGCTGCTGTCAAGCTGGGCCGCTTGAAGCGGCCCAAGGCCGTAACCCGGCGCAGTTCGCCGGGTTTGACAGCTTCCTGACCGCCCCTCGATCCTGTGGCCGCAGGCCAGCCGGAAAAATGTTTGGGGCCGTTTCCAACATTTTCCGGCTGGCCGATAACCTTTTCGGGTTTTTGTCTCCTGATCTTTTGATCTCTTCAAAAAGAGCGTGCGGCCCCTGGCCGCTCCCTTCCACCCTTTGTCCCTGCCGCGCTCGGCTCGGACGACGAGCCGCCTCTAGACCGACGACGGGCGCGGCCCGCCCGCCGTGACAGCGGAACGCCGGGTAGAGCGCTGTGCACCGTCAGGCGCTCCTTTTCTTTTCGGTGCGCCCCTCAGCGCCGAACGGAACCGCATAGCGGTGACAGCAGAAAGGACTTGGCCGCCCAAGACCCACCCACAACGCCCCCCACGCCTCCGGCGAAGGGACTGGAATGCGGTAAGAAATCCAGCGGCATGACGCGAGGAATGCCGCATGTTGGATTTCTGGTTTCCCAGCGCTCTCCAGCCGGGAAAACCGCAGGGGAGGCCGCGCCAACGGCGCAACGGATCTGGAGACCACTGGAACTGGAGGACAGAAACCGCCTGCCCTTGCCCTTGCCCTGGCACCTGTCATGCTGTCACCGTGCCCCCCACTGATCCTGAGCGCCCCCCGGTGTGGGTGGCCGTGTTCACCTGCATGTGCGCGGGCGGCGGCCTGGCGCTGAACGCCGAGATGGTGGGCGACACCGAGGCGTTCACGCTGGCCCTGCTGATGGCCTCGGTGGCGATTGGCGCGGTGGCCTGGCGGGTCTGGGGCAAATAGGCGCAGCTCCCGACTGAACGGCCCGACTCAACGCGGAGACAAACGGGCGACGCCTCAGCCCCCTGGATGCTGACCCCGCCGCCCTACGCTCTTCCTACTTCTTTTTGCGGCTGTTGCCCAGACCGAGTTTCTGGCCCTTCTCGTGCTTGGCCTGCATCTTGCGCCGGGTCTCGGCGGCCAGCGCCTTAAAATCCACCGCACCCGATTCGGCGGCCTCTGTTGTGAACTGAACCTTCCCCGTTCTCGTCCGGGCCTGTGCGAGCGCGGCCCTGGTCTCCTCAGCCCACTTCTCCGCCCTGGGCGTCACCTCGTACACCATCTCGCGCGTGTTCCGCTGATGGGTGCCTTCAGCGCCTCTGCGGGTGTATTCCTTGGGCAACGTGAACCGTTCGGGCAAATCCGTGGCAACCACCCGGCCATCCCTGACCGCTGCTTTAAAGAGCTTGACAAACGTATCAGACTGCTGCGGGTTTTCTAATTCATTGACGAGATCACTCAATTTACGGTAAGCCATTCCTGAGCATGGCACAGTTTTTAGAACTCAAACAAGTATGATTGTATTCTCTGGGGGGAAGATGAAAACACTCGTCATTGTTGAGTCCCCGGCCAAAGGGAAAAAGATCCAGGGCTATCTGGGCAGTGCGTATAAGGTCAAGGCGAGTTTCGGTCATATCCGGGACCTTCCCGCCAAGAAAGAGGACATCCCCAAGAAATACCAGGGGGAAACCTGGGCACGACTGGGCATTGATGTTCAGAAGGGCTTTGAACCGCTCTACATCATCCCAGCAGAAAAAAAGGCCGTGATCGCAGAACTCAAGAAGCTGGCTGGGGAAGCCGATGAGGTGTTGCTGGCCACCGATGGGGACAGAGAAGGCGAGGGGATCGCGTGGCACCTGGTCCGCGCCCTGGGCCTCAAGGGGAATTTCAAGCGCATGGTGTTTCACGAGATCACCCAGGACGCCATTCTCAAGGCTGTTCAGAACACCCGGCCCCTGGATTATGCCCTGGTGGGCGCACAGGAATCCCGGCGCATCCTGGACCGCCTGTGCGGGTACGGGGTCTCCCCCGCCCTGTGGCAGAGCATCGGGTCTGGTCTCAGCGCAGGGCGGGTGCAGTCGGCAGCCCTGGCTGCCCTGGCCCGCCGGGAGCGGGCGCGCATGGACCATGTCCCAGCAGATTACTGGCGTGTCTTAGCCCAAGTCATGCCCGAGGGTGAGGGCGCTGAACCGTTTACGGCTGTGGTGGTCAGCATCAAGGGGCAGGGTCTGGCTGGCCCCAAAGACTTCGGTGCGGATGGGCAGTTGAAAGCGGATTCCCCGGCACTGGCGATCACGGGGGAACAGGCCGCGCAGACCGTGGCCTTTCTCAAGGCCAAGGGCGTGAAGGTGGCGAAGGTGGAAACCTCGGCGTACTCCACCAGACCTCCCGCACCGTTCACCACCTCGACGCTGCAACAGGCGGCGAGCCGGGCACTGAAGATGGGGCCGAAGAGGACGATGGACGTCGCCCAGAGGCTCTACGAGGGCGGGCGCATTACGTACATGCGGACCGATTCCCCGGCACTGTCTGAGGAGGCGACAGAGGCCGCCCGTGCGGTGGCGGTGGGCCTGTTCGGAGCTGGAAGCATCCCGGCTTCCCCCAGAACGTTTGCGGCTAAGGGGAACGCCCAAGAAGCGCACGAGGCCATCCGGCCTGCGGGCAAGGACTTCAAAGCTCCAGATCAGACGGGCCTTGCGGGGGAAGAACTGTCGCTCTACCGCCTGATCTTCAACCGCACCGTCGCCAGTCAGATGACGGACTTGCAAGGCAGTAAGACGGTGCTGCACCTGAAAAGTGGTGGCGTGGGCCTGCAATCGTCGGGGCGGGTCATTCTTGACCCTGGCTTTACCCGGCTCTACAACGACGAGACCGACAAAAAAGATGAGCAGCAGCTTCCCAATGTCGCCGAGGGGCAGGCCCTTCCCGTCCAGGACGCCAGGGCAGAAGTGAAGAAGACGCCGGCACCGGGGCGCTTCACCGAGGCGTCGCTGATCAAGGCGCTGGAGAGTGCGGGGGTGGGGCGGCCTTCCACCTACGCCAACATTATCGAGGTGCTGAAGAACCGGCAATACACGGCATTAGTCAAGGATCAGTTGTATGTGACCTGGCTGGGGCTGGTGGTGGCCGCGTACCTGCAAGACCAGTTCCCGGCGCTGGTGGACCTGGCGTTCACTGTGAAGATGGAGCGTGATCTGGACCGGATCGCGGCGGGGGAATTGAAACGGGAGGCGTACCTGACGGAGTTCTGGACGAACGGGTTGGCGCAGACCATCCGGGCCGCGCGCCATGGGCCTCCGGCGCTGGCCCTGAGCAAGTTTGCTGGGGTGGTGGTGACGGCGCGGCAGGAGCAGATCGTTATGGTCAGGGATGGAAAGGCAGTGCCGCTGGGGCTGGATCTGGTGCCGGACACACTCACGCCTGAAGTGGTGGAGAAGATCATGGCGGGGGAAACGGTCAGGCCGCGTGAGGCTCGCGGGGCTGCGCCGTCGGGCCAGAGCAAAAAGCGCAAAGGCACAGGCAAACCGAGGAAAAAAGCGTCTTGAGAAAAAGGGGGCGATTCTACCAGTGAAATTGACGGCAATTTCGCTGGCTGGCGTGATGGTGGCCCTGACTTGACCAGGGAAGCAACCCTTCCAGGACAAAGAAATCCTGCCTGGTCTACACTTCGCTGAGTGTCCATCATCTTGCCAGTCGCCGCCCTTGTCGGCGGCTCCCTGCTGGCCTGGTTCCTCTTCGGCCTTCCGGCCCTGTTGCTGGTGCCTCTCCTGCTTGCCGGAGCGTGCTTTTTTGCTTTCTACGGGAATGGTCCGTCTGGCATCGGCGGTTTCGTCCTGACTTTCCTACTGATTCTGATCCTGATCCCGCTCGTGCTGAGTCTCGGGATCGCCCTGAACTTTGACGCTTACGTCGGCCCAAATCCTGGCTCCGATACGTACAGCATCACTGGCCTTTACGTCTACGGAACCCTGATCATCTCGCTGATTTTGTTCGCCGTCCTAGTGGGTGTAATGCGTACCCGGCACTGGCATTTGCAGACGCCAATCGCCCCGTGGTTGTTTCTGACAGGCGTCGCGGCGCTCGCGTACTGGCCACCTCTTCCACTGGATTGCCGGACGATCCAGCAAGATTCCTTTCTCGCACCAGAGGGAGAAATCCGCCGTCAGGACAGTTGGACCAGGCAACTCAACACTGTGCCGGACAACCAGGAGATCCCGCCTGGTTTTGAACCTGAGATGGCCTTTGTCGGCCTGGCCCGCTGTTCGGTAGACCGAGCAGGCCGCCCCAGACCCCTGGGCTTCCGGGCCAGTGATCCCGTATTGCTCGTTGTCCTGCCGGATAAGCGGGACCAGGGCATGACTTCTTACGCTGCACTCTTTGAACCGGGAACCCACCGAAAACTCACGCGCTGGCACGCCTTGCCGATGCCTTACGGGCGGATGCGAAGCTTTCACCCCTCCCTGTTGAACAGCGCCTATTACGAGATGCCGCAGCTCCCCGAAGAGTTTGAAGCGGACCTCCAGCGAAGATGACTGCCCCTGAATGCGGTGGAGAGCAGCGTGGGTGAGGGTCAGGCCTACGCGAGACTGTATGACCTGTTGTTTCTGGGGGTCATCCTTGGCGCGCTGCTGTTCTGGCTGCTGCCCAAACCCAGCAGCCTGCGGCGTGACTTCCTCTCCAAGGCGGGCGGCTGGTTCATCCTGGCCGCCTGCTGGACTCCCTGGCTGGTGCTTTACTTGCTCTTCACCTCGCTGTACTCGGTGGACAACACGGAGTTCGTGGCCGTCTTCGCGGGGGTGACCACGGGACTTCTGATTCTGGCGTATGGGCTGGGTGACCGGCTGCCGCTCCTGGCCCGTGTGGTCTTCGCGCATGCTGCGGTCTGGGGCGGGTTTTTGCTGGCCATTCCGGCAATGCAGTTCCTGATTTCAAGAGATGTGCTGTAGCGGCTGGGCCACCTGAAAGAGCGCCGTGTCCGGGCTGCGCGATACTGCGGCGGTGGCACACCCCTACCATCACGCGGTCAGTTCCAGCAAGAAATTCGGCGGGCAGCCCGAGGAGTTCCTTCCCATTCACGCCTGGTTTGACCAGACCAAGGCGCACCTGCCCGATGTGCGCCACCGCGCCGTTCTCCATTCCAGTCTGGGCATTTTTCTGTGTGAGCAGGTCTTCGGGCCGACGCTGAAACTGTCCACAGGCAAGCGCGTTCCGGTGCGGCTGATCGGCGAACAGCACGTCATGGAGGACATGGGCGGCGTGATTCCCACCGTTCAGGACTGGCTGGGCGAGCTGCCCCTGCGGCCCTGGATGGTGCGCAGCGCGCGCGATCTGAGCGAAGGGGATGGGCCATGATTCCGCGCGGCTTCACTGAAAAACTTCAGGCTCTGGGGGTGGCGCGGGTGCATTTCGCCTACCACTGGCACGAGGACATCTCGCTCTCCGAGGCCGAGGCTTTTGATCACCACGGCGGACCCGTCGCCCTGAGTCCAGACCTGCGAAATGAGATTGAGCAGGCAATGTATGCCAGCGATGTCGATCTTTACGGCGTTTATCTCTGGGACCTGGACTCGGGCATCGTCGCGCCCTTCGGGCAACTGCTGTATCTGGAAGGCAGCCCGGAACATGGAACGTACGTGATCCGCTTTGAAGGCAACGAGGAGCGCATTTTGCAGGTGCGGCAATGGAGGCCGGGGCAACCTGAAGAATTGATCGGCACCTGGCTGACGGACCCTGATCCGAATGTGCGGTTGGCCCTGGCAGAAAACGAACAGATCCCCAGGGCGCTGATTCGTCCGTTGCTGGGTGATCTGTCTGGCGACGTGCAGCGCACCATGCAGTTGTTTGCCCCGCACCCCATGCAGGGTGAATACACCCAGACCTTGATCCGCGCCGGAGACCCACACGCCCTGCCGATGAACCTGAAAGCCCTATCCCATAGCGAGTTTGCCCGAGTCCGGCTGGCGGTGGCGAACAATCCCAATACGCCTGGGCAGGTGCTGAGCGAGTTGGCTGCCGAGTGGCCCTTTGAACTGGCCGTGCTGTGCAATCCGTCCTGCCCACCTGCCCTGCACGCCGTACTGCTGGACCGCCTGGCGAATGAACCGAACAGCGATATTCGGTACGCCGTGGCCGAAGATCCTCGGACGCCCTGGGCCTTGCTGGAACGCTGGCAGCATGACCCTGACCCATACCTGCGTTACCGGGTGGGCAAGCACCCGCATACCCCGCTGGGTGCCCTGAAGGCTCTTGAATATGACCCTGCCGAAGCCGTGCAAAGCGCTCTGGAAGACCGGGCAGAAGAGCTTTCATCCCCAACGGATCTCAGTGAAGGCGAGGTGTCGGGGGGTCAACTCAGTCTGGCGCAGCAGTGGGAAGCGGCGAGGAATGAAGACCTGGCCTTCTGGCTGGGGCGGATGCCTGGGTTGTTCCCGGACGTGTTGACGTATTACCTGGGTCACCCGCGCAAGGCCCAGATTGTCGCCCACAGAAGTGATCTAACGCCGGAGCAGATGCAGACGCTGGCGGATTCCGGGACCACCGAAACGCGCCGCAAGCTGGCTGAGAATCCCTTCCTTCCGGCAGAGACCGCCCAGCAGTTGGCCCGTGACCCGGATGAATGGGTCAGGGTGGCCGTGGCCGGGCGGCCCCGCTTACCCGAGGCCCTTCAGCAGGTGCTGGCCCAGGATGAGTCGTGGTGGGTTCGCCTCAAGCTTACCAGGGCGGTACACCTCTTGCCTTCTACCTGGGAACGGCTGGCGGCTGATCCCAGCATGTCTGAATGGCTGCTGCAAAACCCACAGGTGCCGGTTTCCGTGGCCCGGCAGGTGCTGGAGCGGCTGGATGGCAAATACAGCTTTCTTCCCACAGAACATGCCCGCCCTGAACTTCTGGCCCTGTTCAGCGAGTACGCCAGTGGCAGTGATCTGCTGGCGCTGGCGCACAACCCAGCCACCCCGCAGTCCCCCATCATTGCCCTGTTCCGTCGGCTGCTGGGCGAGGGCCATGATCCGTTGACCTTTTTGATTGCCGATCCTGCGACGCCGCCCGAACTGCTGCGCCGGCTGATGGTGTCTGAGCATGACCTTGAGTTGATCCGTCACCCGGCCATGACGGCACAGGGGCTGTCGGAACTGGTAGACCGGCGGATCGCGGCGCGGTTTCACCGGTCGGTGGATCTGGACGTGGTGCAGCCTATTCTGGCCTCGCCCGTCGTGACGCCGGACATCATCGAAAAGCTGATCGTCCCCGCCACGTTCAGAAAAGAGTTCCGTCTTGCGGTAGCCGCTACCCCCCATCTGCTCCCACAGGTGTACTGGAGGCTGTTGGGAGATCCGAACACCGAAGTCATTGATGCTCTTCAGCGCAATGGCACGTTGCCACCTGATCTGCGTGAACGGCTCAGTGCGCCGTAACCCCTGACTCACGTCTCAGCCCTTCTCCACACCGCAGTGGAGAGCGACACCTGCTGGACCTAGCCACGGCTCTGAACGGCTCAGCGTGCGCCTGGCTATGGGGCGGCCAGGGCGGCATTGACCTAGATGAGCAGCGGGACCGCTGGGAGGACACTCGAACCCCAGACGATCAGATGGATAGGTGAGTTTCAGGGGTTGGCCCTCCGGCCTGAACTTGGACCCGGTACTTTCCACCGTGTATGCCCGCTGGAGCCTTCTCGACGACAAGGAGTCCGTCTTTGACCAGTCCAGACAGTGCGTTCGCCCAGGTGCGGGAGCTGCCGCCCAGGTCCGCCGCCAGACTGCGCGCGGAATGCTGACCAGGATTGCTGTGAATGTGCAGCCACACCAATTTCTCGGAGGCGCTGGAGCTATGGAGGCGTGTGGGTAATCGTTTCATGGGTTTCCCTCGGTGCCGAAGCTGGGTGGGGCTGAGGCGCGGGCGCGGGCGGAAGCGGAGGGCGTTAGAGCCTAGGCCTGCGTGTCTCTCCACGTCCCGGCCCCTGTCGCCGTCTGGGCCTTTCGTTTCCGCTTTTCTGAGGTGGCCCCCCCTTTGAGTGGATGGGCCACCGTACCGGGCTACAGGCTCAGCCGTTGGGCGAGCGTGACTTGACCCGTTGGGGCTTCGGCTCGTTCGCGGTCTGAATGATCAGGGCCAGACGGTCTGTCACGGTCTGCGCCAGTCGCTGCGGGTCATAGCACCCGTCGTTGAGGATCGCGTCAAACATCACATAGCCCAGATACAGGCCCAGTCCCTCGGCGGCACTTTCCCGGCGGCGGCACTGGCCCTTCAACATATTGGAGTAAAGCAGGCTTCCCTCTGGACGGGTCTTCGTAATGCCCATCAGCGTGCGGTATGCGGTGGTGGCGTCCCGCAGCTCCAGGGCCGAAAAGTCTCTGCTGAATTCAAACTTTGCTATGGTCATCTTGACCTCCCGAGGTCTCGTAAGGGTGGCCGTGAGAAGTTCCCCTTACAAGACACAGTGTAGCATTCTATGCATACTGCGTCAAGCGCTTAAGCCCGCCCAGCGCGGGTTTTTCGCTTTTTGATCAAGACACAGCGCGTGGCGGTTTTAGCCTCCCCTGCACACCCTTCATGCTGACCACGGGCCGGGCAGGTCCGGCACTTCGTCGCTCCTGGCCCCCTCCCCCTTGCTTCTGCCGGGGCCAGAGGGGGTAGACGGAGCGTTGCTCTGAGCGGCTGTGGGCGGCGTTTCATCAGCCTGCTGTCTTTGCCGCCCAGAGCGCCCTTAGCTCCGTCTCAGGGGGAGACTTCCCCCCTTAAAAGATTCGGAACGTCCTGTGACAGGCCATGCACCTCCCTGCGCCGTTGCCCCAGCTCTCGGCCTTGGAAACTTGCAGATCAGGGAAGACAGATCGTGCGTCCTACATCACCGCAGTCTCCAGGCCAGGACACCCGTCAGAAGCAAAAAAGCCAGATTCGGCACCCAGGCGGCCAGGACCGGATCAATTGCGCCCGCGCCTGCCAAGCCCGGCATGGTGCTCCACAGCACGTAGAAGCACACGATAAAGACCAGCACAGCGGCAAATGCAGCAGCACGATTGCGGATGAGCAAACCGAGCAGTCCAGCAGCCAGAGCGAAAATCACGGGGGTCATCGGATCGGCAACGCGGGCGGCCAACTGGAAGGTGTAGTCACGCCGGAGTTTGCGTCCCAGTGTGTTGCTATCCAGGGCAGCACGCAGCGCCACATTGCTGACCTGCTTGGCCTCCAGCGGCGGCGAGCGCAGGGTATCGTTTTGCGGCACCACCAGCTTTCCCAGTTGCTGGAAAGGGTTTTTGCCAGGCTGGATGATCCAGGCGTCCATGAGCGTCCAGGTTTTTTGCTGTGAATCCCAGGTCCCGAACGACGCCGTGATGGTTTCGTCACCGCGCTGCACCATCACGCCTTTGAGCTGGGCCACCTGACTGCCCTCGTTATTCACCACGCGGCCCGCGTAGTACAGCGCGCCGGGCGGCGCATACGTATATTTCTCTTGCCTGGGCGGAGGAGGGGCCTGATCGTAAATGTTGAACCACGCGCGGTCCCAGTTCGCCAGACCCGCTGGGACAAACGTTCCCGCATTGAAATACGCCAGTACGCCCACCAGCGCGAAAGGAAGCGTGAGCGGCCACACCAGGCTCAGCGGACGAACGCCGCTGGCAAAGACGGCTTTCAGTTCGTTGTCGCTCTGCATGCGCGAGAAAGTCAGCAGGATGGCGAACGGCACTGCCATAACCAGGGTCTTGTTTAGGCTGTCTGGGAGGATCAGCACAAAGGCGGTCAGCGCCTTGCCAAATGGTGGGTGATACGTCAGGAGCTTGTCCACCGTGGTACTCAGTGCGTTGGTCATCAGCAGGGACATGAACAGGACGACACCCGTCAGATACCAACGCATCACCTCCCCAAGGACTGCTCGAATCAGGATCACAAGCGAAATTCTATTGACTCCAGAATGAGGAAGAACCACGGCAAAGCCCTGAATCTGGCCGCCCCACACCACAAGACCCCGCCCGCGCCCGCGCTTCCTGGGAAAGCATCTGGATGGTGAGACCCGCCTTCAACGGCCCTGCGGCCTGAGCATGGCCCAGCGCCCTTCTGGGCGGGAAGTGGCCCGCTGCAAGCGGTAGAACTGGCTGACAGGCCACGGTGCCGGACTATCCACCCCCCCACTGCTCCAGCTTCGGCATACTGAAGACCAATGACTCCAGAAGAATTCGTGGCACTGTACAAGCCACTGGCCGCCAGCGAGCGTGCCTCGGCTCAGACCTGGTTCAACGATCTGTGTGATCTGCTCGATGTGGCCAGACCCATCAGCCTCAAGTCTTCGGCTGCGGATTATGGTTTCGAAAAACATGTGAGCAAGCTGGCGGGTGAGGCTGGCTTTGTAGACGTTTGGAAGCGTGACGCCTTCGGCTGGGAGTTTAAACGCAAGGGCGGCAGCCTATCTAAAGCCTTAACGCAAGTGACTGCATACAGAAACGACATTGACAACCCACCTCTTCTGATCGTTTCCGATATCAATAAGATCGAAATTCACACTAATTTCACTGGTACACAAAAAGTCGTGGAAATATTTGAGCTTGACGATCTTTTAATAGATAAAGTAAGGCTCAGGCTTAAGCAGATTTGGGAAAATCCATACTCCTTCGATCCTAGTATCAAGAGAGCAGACTTGACTACGGGCGCTGTCAAAAATCTAATGGCCGTCAGCGAATTGCTTAAGCATGAGGGCCAGGACCCTGACTATGTGGCTCATTTTCTGGTACGCTGCGTGTTCACCCTCTTCGCCGAACGAACCGAAATCCTGCCACACAGGGTCTTCACCCTCATGCTGTCATCCGCTGAGAGTCTTCCCGCTGAACAAGTACCTGCGGCATTCCGAGACATGTGCGGGCAGTTGTTCCGACTGATGCAGACTGGCGGCATAAGTCTGCTCGGCCCTATTCCTCACATCAATGGCGGTGTGTTCACCGACCCCACGGCACCGCTGATGGGTGTTGAAGGCGTGCGCTCTTTGAAAACGGCTGCGACGCAGGACTGGTCACTGCTGGAGCCAAGCATCTTCGGCACCCTTTTCGAGAACATCATTGACCCTGACAAACGAGGGGACGCAGGCATCCACTACACACCCATTCAAGACATCTTGGATGTTCTTTTGCCTACCGTCATGCAGCCCTTGCGGGATGAGTGGAGGGCGCTACGCCTGACACTTGAACCTTTGGGTGAGGAGATCCAACAGGCCCGCACCGCTGGGGCTGGAGCTGGGTTATTCGCTGCGGGCGCACTGGGTGAAGCGCTGGTAGAGGAGGCTGTAGGCAAGCTCAAGGCGTTCCAGCAACGCCTGACACGAGTAACAGCCCTCGATGCAGCAATGGGTTCAGGAAATTTCCTTTTCGTTCTCCAGCGGCTGTTGCTCGATCTGGAAGCTGAAGTGCGCGCAACCATCCGTTCTCTCAGCGGGGAGGACGTGCCGCCCGCCATCTTGCCCCATCAGTTTTTGGGTATCGAGGTCAATCCCTACGCCCACGAGATCGCCAGCATGGTGCTGTGGATCGGTTATCTCCAGTGGATGCGCCAGCATGGCCTGAAGCTCACGCGCTCACCCGTCCTGGAAGCTTTGCCAGGTTTGGAAAATCGCGATGCCATCCTAAATTTCCGCACCGATCCGGCGACGGGTGAACAGGTGGCTGAGTCGGCCCCGTGGCCGAAAGCTGAATTTGTCATAGGCAACCCGCCATTCATTGGTGACAAGGCGATGCGCCGCGCACTCGGAGACGGGTACGTTGAGGCCCTCCACAATGTTTTTGGTGGAGCCGTACCTGCCAATGCCGACTTTGTGACGTACTGGTTAGAGAAGGCCCGCGTTGCCATCAAGCAGGGCGCTACCGAGCGTGCAGGCTTCGTGACTACACAGAGCATCCGCACGGGCGGCAGCCGTAAAGTTCTAGAAAACATCTTAGACACCGGTGGAATCTTCATGGCCTGGCAGAATCGCCCCTGGACCTCGGACGGCGCAGCAGTGCGCGTCAGTATCCTTGCCTTCGATAAAGGGCAGGAATCGAGCCGAACACTCGACGGCCAAGCGGTGCCGAACATCACCGCCAGTCTGACAACTGGGGAGGACACGCGCGCTGCGCTGCCCTTGCGGGAGAACGATAAGTTGGCGTTTCAAGGTCCAGTCAAAATCGGCAAGTTCGAGATTTCAGGTGCTGATGCGAGAACATGGCTAACGGCCAGCAATTCCAGTGGTAAAGCGAATAGTGATGTAATTAAGCCGTGGATCAATGGAAAAGACATCACTGATCGTCCACTGGATCGTTGGATTGTAGATTTCGATATGCGCTCAGAAGCGGAAGCAAAAGATTACCGTCTACCTTTTGACTACGTAGAAACGGAAGTAAAGCCTGAGCGGCTGAGAAATAATCGGGAAGGGAGAAGGAAGGTGTGGTGGCGTCTGGGAGAAACTGGCGCAGCCCTTAAAGCGGCTACGGCAGGTCTTTCACGCATTCTTGTCACGCCGCGCGTTTCGAGATATCGAATCTGGGCATGGGTGCCTGCTGACACGTTGCCAGACAGCCGCGTTCTGGCTGTTGCCCGTGACGATGACTTCACTTTCGGCGTGTTGCATTCGCGGGCACACGAGGTCTGGAGTCTGGCGAACAGCAAACCGCACGGCGTGGGAAATGATCCTACTTACGTCGCTGAAAGCTGCTTCCAACCCTTCCCCTTTCCAGTACCAGATGCAGTCCAGCGAGCGAACATTGGGAAGTTGGCGAAGCATCTAAACGCCGAGCGCGAGCGCCTTTTGGCTGCCGACAAGACACTTACCATGCGGGAGCTGTATCAACGGATTGGGGAACAGAAAAAGGAGAGAAACCGAGGTGCGACGGCCTATCAGATTCTCCTCGCCCATGAAGATCTGGACGCTGCTGTGCTTGAGGTCTACGGGTGGCCCGTCGCCATCACTGACACTGATCTCCTTACCAATCTTCTGAAATTAAACGCTGAACGTGCCGCCGCCGAAAAATTGGAACAGGAGCAGGAAGCTCTTGCAGCCACTGCTGAGCGGGCAGCCGGGAGAGAGACAGCGAAAGCAGCGCGGGCAGTCATCCGGAACGCTGAGAAAGCAGCTACGCGAGAGGCAAAACGAGCAACTTCGCGCAAGTCTCAAAAGGTGTCGAAGGAAGCGCGGGGGACGGAATCCTGACACTATCCAAAGCCAATGCCCGGCCCCCGTGCTTACTTGAATTTGAAATGCGAAGAGAATATATGGTGGTGCAGGTAACGAAAAGCAACGTGGTGTACGACATCCGGGTCTATACTCCCGGCCTGGGATGGGACGGTGGGCGAGTGTCTGCAACGCTTGCCGAATGGCACCAGAAGCATCCTCAGCATCAGCCCCAAGTTGGCCTGAAGTTCAGCAAGTAAACTCTGCGGCCCCGCCCCCTACCCTAAATCTGGGATGGAAGGCGGGGTACTTTAATTGCCGGATTTCTACAGCAGCAGGTTCAGTCCTCAATCTTCTGAACAATCTCAGCCCTGAACTCCGCGTCCTCCACATACCGCAGGATCAGCGCCTCCAGCACGTCCTCCATACGGACCTTGTGACCCTGCTCCTGCACTTCCAGGAGCTGCCGCTTGAGGGAATAGCGCACGCTGGGCCGGATGCGGGTGCTGAATGTCTCGCGCTTCTCTGGGGTGGGTCTGTCCAGCGCGGATGGGGTGGCCGTCGTTTCCTCAACTGAAGCGGCGTCCTTCTCCTCTTCCCGCGAAACACGCAGGTTCTTGAGGCCGTCGCGGAGGCTCACAGCGTTGCTCCGGCCATCGTGATGACCTCCTGGGTCACGCGGCCATACTCAGCCCACAGTCCTTTCGCCAGCGGGTTGCCACGCACGTCGCGCACCAGGACGCCGCCGTTGTTAGCGTCCCGGAATGCCTCGGACAGCCGGATGGTCTGAGACAGCGCTGGAATCCCGGCGTCCTCCAGGGCAGCCCGCGCGTCGGCCAGTTTGCGCTCACTGCCGGGACGCGCCATCGTTAGCAGAGCCGCGTACCTGCCCTCTGGAATCCCAGCGGCGCGCAGCACCTCCACAGTCTGTGCCATGCCGTCCATGCCGCCCAAGTCAGGGGTACTGGGCAGGATCAGGGCGGCGCTGGACTCGGCCAGATCCACCAAGTCTGCGTCTTCCAGACCGCCGCGTGAGTCGATCACCACGGCGTCATACTTGCCCGCCCCGCTGAGTGAGGCCATGCCGCCTACGGTAAAGGGCAGCTCGCCGCCCCGGCCCCAGGCGGTGGCGGTGCGGATGCGGTCCCCGTCGGCCAGCAGGACCGTGCGTCCGGCCCCGGCTAGGTGGGCGGCGATGTGGACGGCGGATGTGGTTTTGCCCACGCCGCCTTTGAGACTGGCGAGGGCCAGCACCAGCGGGCCGTTGCGGGGGCGTTCATGTGTCATATAGCCCAGTCTATGCTATTTCTGACTTTCTGATAAGTAATAAATAAAGTCAGACTGTCAGAAAGCCAGAAACCTGATTTTGAGGTAGTGGGATTTATGGTCCGTCAGAGGCTAGGAAACGCCATACTAGGCGGAACATGCCTGAAAGAATTTATTGCGCGTTGGCCGTCATTAGGTGACAGTGGGCCGTTTCGAGAATATGAGGCACGACAGCTCACGTTTAGAGCTGAATTCTAGTTTAAGTAGCACAGGAGGGTAAACGTGACTACCGAGAAAGTAGAAATCAACTCCCAAGGTATACGACGGATTCTAAAAAAGTACACACCTGGCCAGGCTATTGCTGAATATATTTGGAACGGTTTTGACGCAGGTGCTTCTACTGTCTCACTTGACTTTAAAGTTGGGGGCATACCGAACGGCGCGCTAGAATCTCTAAAAATCTCAGATAACGGTTCTGGTATATCGCATTTATCATTAAAGCAAGAGTTTAAACCTTTTTTCGTGTCCAAAAAATATGATGATGATAAACAGAAGAAGACGCTACCTCACGGCAAGAAAGGCTATGGCAGATTAACGTTTTTTGTCTTTGCCACGAAAGCTAGATGGACCACGGTTTTTTTAGAAGAAAAAGTAAATAAATCTTATAGTATAGCTATAGATTCAAGAAATTTGCAAGAATTTGAAGCTATTAAGCCTTCATTATCAGATAAAGGTACAGGAACTATTGTAGAATTTGAAAATATTACTTTGACGACATTCTCAATGGGAGAGATTGAGCGTTTTTTACAAGCAGAATTTGCTTTTTTTCTTGAACTTAACAAGTATAATGCCTATTCAATAAAAATAAATGGGTTCCCATTAAAATATGACCTCTTAATGATTAAAAAAGAAGTAGAAAATCTAATTATTTCGACTAAGCCTACTTTAGAATTTGAAATCACTACTGTCCAGTGGACAGATCGAAATACCGAATTCTCAAACATATACTTGATTAATTCAGAAGGTGAAGAGGTATATAAAACTACTAGTCGGCTCAATAAAAAAGGCGATTCGTTTTTGCATAGTGTCTATATAGTTAGTAGATTTTTCGATAATTTTTTTGTTCATGCTGGTGACAATACTATTCCCGCTCTTGGCATTACTAATAGTAATAAAGATCCAGAATACAAAACAGTCATCGAAAGAGTAGAAAATATACTAAGAGAAATCCGAAAGCCATATTTAAAGGGTAAATCTAATCTGATCATTAATCAATTAGAGAAAGAGGGAGTATTCCCTGATTTTAATTCTTCGCATTTTTTAGAGAAATATAGACATGATGAACTTGTCTTAATAGTTAGAGAGCTTTATATCGCTGAGCCACGTCTCTTTAACGAACTAAACATTGATCAGAAAAAAATCTTTATTAGATTTCTGGATCTCTTATTGACTTCAAACGCTAGAAACGAGGTTTTTGAGGTACTAGAGTCTATTGTTAATCTTGATGAAGAGGAAGTTAAAAATTTAAGCAGCATGATAAAAAGAACAAGCCTAGAGAGTATAATAAATACTGTAGAATTAATAGAAGATAGGCTCAGAGTAATAGAAAATCTAAAACAATTAGTTTTTAAACCTGAATTGAATACTAATGAAAAGGACCATCTTCAGAAACTTATCGAAAAACACTATTGGATATTTGGAGAGCAATTTCACTTGGTAACAGCGGAGGAACCAGATTTTGAAGAAGCATTACGAAGATATCGGCGAAAAGTATATGGCGAGAGTAGCGATATAAATATCAACTCATCTGATAAACAGAAAGAGATGGATATTTTTGCAATCAGACAAAATAAATTTTCAGAATCTATAGAGCATATAGTCGTTGAGCTGAAACACCCTAAAATAAATTTAGGCGAAAAAGAATTATCTCAAGTCAAGAGATATATGCGAGTTATCTTATCAGAAGATCGATTCAATGCGGGAAATATGGATTGGAAGTTCTATCTTATTGGCAATGATTTCATGAAAGATGGATATATTGAAGGTGAAATACAGAGTGCCGAACAGCATGGCGAAAGATTTCTAGTTTATTCATTGAATAATATAAAAATATATATAATTAAATGGTCCGAAATTATAACTTCTTTAGAGGTTAGATTTAATTATCTCCTCGAAAAATTCAAAACAAAGCGGAATGAATTAGCATCTCAAGCGACGACTGCACAGGGAGTTTTGGCAGAAAATATTTCTCTTACCTCGGTAATGCCGTCTCAAATTGCTAGAGGTAAACAGAAAAAACCATAGTTAAGGGTTAACAACTTATTGTGGAATACAATGTAACCCCAATACTCATAAACCCGTACTATCTGGCGTATTGTTTACATTCCTTTTTACTTAATAAACGGCCAGCATTTTAGATCACTTCTCGCCCTTCACGATTTCCACTTCCCACTGCCAGTATGGGGTATACCCCATACTGGGCGTCAGATTGAACTACCAAAGATGCGATAAATACGGCCAAAACCAAGCACATTTTTGAGAGATGCTGAGGGTCTAAGAAGCTACCCTGACACACTGCCGAGACCCTCAAGGGAGCCGTTGGGTCTCACCCCTCGGCTGAAAGTTGGATGATCTTCGTCCCTGTACACAGTAAAACGGGATTATGACTGCCCAGCCCAGCTCCGCCGAAGTCAGGTCCATCTCGCCCATCTGGCCGTTGTGGAAGCGACTGGGGTTCCGGTTCGCCGTGGTCTATGGCCTGCTGTACGTCACGGCGGGCCTGTTTCTGAACTGGCGTCCGGTGACGGAGTGGGCGGCCTGGTCCGTGCTGGGGCGGGTGTTGCCTGTGCGGTCTCCCCAGAACGAGAGCGGGGACACGCTGGAAAACTACGTACTGATGGGGCTGTATCTAGTGGTGGCTGTGATGATTGCACTGCTCTGGAGTGTGCTGGAACGCCGGGGCAACCTGACGGAGCGGCTCTCCTGGCCTGTCCACACGGTGCTGCGCCTCTACCTGGGTTTCGTGCTGCTCGGCTACGGCTGGGCCAAGATCCTCCTGGCGCAGATGCCCGCCTTGCAACTGACAGACCTCACGGTCCCGCTGGGCGAGATGAGTCCGATGGGCCTGCTGTGGCGCTCGGTGGCCTTTTCCCCGCTGTATGAAGTCATGGGGGGCGTGGCTGAGGCGGTTGCCGGGACGCTGCTGCTGTTCCGCCGCACCAGTCTGCCCGGCGCGCTGCTGGGGGCGGGCGTGCTGGCCTATGTGTTCCTGCTCAATCTCAGTTTCGACGTACCGGTCAAGCTCTACAGCCTGCATCTGCTGCTCTTTAGTCTGCTGACCCTGACGCCGTTCCTGCCGCGCCTGAGCGCCCTGTTACTGAACAGCAGGGTAGAGCCGATCCACTTTCCGACCCGGCACGCGCGGCCCCTGCGGCACTGGACGGCAGTGGGCCTCCAGACGGTGGTGCTGCTCGCCGCCTTGGTGGTGCCGCCACTCATCATGGCTCAAAGCAAGCGTGGGTCTGCCACCATTCCCAGCAGCGGCGCCCTGGCTGGCATCTACCGCGTGCTGGACGATTCACGCCCGGCAGCATCCAGCCTTTCAGAAGATCGGCGCTGGCATACCGTCACTTTCAATGACCGCTTCTACCGACAGGGCGGGGCAAAGGGTGAGATCTTTCTGCCCGTGCCCCTGCGGGTGGAACTGGTGAACGGCACGCGATTGAATGGCAGCTATCAGGACGATCCCACGGCGAGCACCGTTCAAATCGATCTGGCGGGCGTGGCCTACATGTTCAAGTACCAGATAAAGGGCGGCCTCCAGCTTACGGCACCAGATGGCACCCGCCTGTCCCTGGGGCCAGACACGGACGCCACCCGGCTGACCACGCGCGGCTTTCACTGGGTGAACGAGGTGCCGGACAACCGCTGAGGCCAAACGGTGGGGGTCTCACCCAGCGCCGCTCAGGCTCCAGCGTTGAGGACACCTGTCAAAGTGGACGTGCTGTCGTAATACGCCCCTGCCATTCCGCCTGCCTATCGCCGCTGAACGAGGTGCTGCACGCTCGGCTGAGGGGTCAATAGGGCCTCTTGCAAACCAGGCGGCATCACCTGTAATTGATTCATCTCCTGAATCGGCACCCAATCCATCATGACGCGCATATCGTCCCGCTGGCAGAAAGGTTCATCTGGTAGCTGGGACGGCGCGTCCATGCGGTAATAGAAGCCCACTTCGTGCCACTGTTCGCCGTTCAGCTCGAAGAAGTTTTCCATCACAGCCAACAGGCGCAGCGACCCGGCCTTCACGCCCGTCTCCTCCTCAAATTCGCGCGCTGCACACGTTGCCGAATCTTCCCCGACGGTCACTGCACCGCCGGGGAGGTACCGAAAATCGAACCAGTCCCCGGAGATCACCAGCACCCGGTTTTCACGGACACATACGACACCCGCGCGCAACGCGAAGACCGTTTGATCCAGCCTCATTCGTACATCTGACACGTCTGGATGTTAAGGCCATGACTCAGTGGGAACATCGGCTGAAGGGATGACTGCTCGGCGCTGCGAGAGCAAAGGGAGTATGAGATCAACTTGGTTTCTCTTCTCTAATCTACGTTAGGTCAGAGAAAATACGGGGGTTCTATCCGGGTAGAATTGAATGGGTCCGTCATATTCGCGTCAACTTGATGAGTACATACTAAGACCATGACGCGCCGTCTAGATCTTCAGGACGTGGGGAGATACCACAGGCCACCGCTCACTGCTGACGAATGTCGTCTGACTGCGGACCGCTTCCTAGATCACCTGGGGACAGACTCGGTGAGAGACGACATGCTGACCTACCTCGCTGGCCGCCTCTACGCCGTGGCGGTCCAGGTGGAGCAGCACACTCCCTTGAGCTCAACCGAGGGTGGGGTCTCCGGCGCAGAAGACGCGCCGGAGGTCACGCGGCCCGAAGTCGGGCATTCAGCAAGGCTGCGGGCCGTCTGAGCGTCCCCCACTCCTGCCGTTCCACGTCCAGGCGGGCCAATTGCGCCGCTAGCACCTGGAGTCCTCCCCTTCCTTCCAGCTCGGTGGTCCAGGCTGCCCAGATGGTTTCGCAGTACCAGCGCCGCGAGTGCTAATCGTTCAGGGCGCGGGCAAGTGCTGCGCCCAGGATGCCCACCAGCGCCGCCCGCTTCGACTTGTGCGCTTCAAGCAGCAGCGGCAGGGCGTAAACCACGTTCTGCAAGCGCTGCTCAGCCTCGTCCATTTTCTGGGCAGAGGCATCAAGGGTGATGGACATGGATATGGGCAGTATGCCGCACGCTCGCTGGGAGAGCCACCACCACCCTCACCTGTGACGGCGTTGGGCCGGGACCAAGTGAACTTATCCGCGTATCTGGCAGAACCGGGCCTGAATGCTCTGGGCCACGCCCTGTACAAAGACCTCGCGGGTGGGCGCTTGCCAGGCGACGGTGGCGGACGCCTGCTCCAGTTTCAGGATGGGCATATCAGTGGCAAGATCCGTGACCAGCAGATTGACCTTGCCTACCCGTTTGGAGGACTCTTCCCCAGAGCGGCTGGTCCAGTTGGTCACGCTGCCACTCAGGGTCACCGACGCCTTATCGATCAACTTGTATTCGTAGGAGGGATACACCTTGAAACCCACGTCCTGAAGGGCCTTTTTGACCGCACTGGCATAGGGAGTGCCATTGTCACCCTCAAAGTAGGTGCTAATGCCGATGCCCAGGACCGGGATAAGGGTGCCGCCCTCGGTGCAGGGGGCCGTGATAGGGGCCGACACCTGAAGCTGGGCGGTGGCGGGCGCGCAGGCGCTGAGCAGCAGGGCGAGCATGGCGAAGCGTTTCATAGCTTTGAGAATAACGACGTCCAGCACTGCCAGAACGCGAATTTGATGCTTCCCCCAGTGGGGGCAACCTGAAATGCCTGGCTTCTTTTGGCTCAGTCTCCAAACGCTTCCAGCCACTGCACCATATGGTCCGCAGTCAGCACAATGTGCGCCCCTTCTCGCTGCTGCCGGAACCGCTGGCGGCTACCGCAGTGCAGGCATTTGGAAATGAAGTAGCCGCGCCGCCCCTCTTCCGGTTTGAAGTATTCGATCATCGGGTAATACGCCCGGAACTCTGGCATCCAGCCGCTGGTGTCCACGCATAACATCGGCTTAGCGCACTTCCAGCAGCGGCGAGCAATCAAAACGTCGTCGGGAAAGCGCCTGAAATGCGCGGCCAGCTTCAAAGGCTGGGGAACATACCGCCACGCAAAACGCAGGGTGGACGCAGAGCGCTCAAAGAACTTGACCTCGTAGCTGGAGAAGGACGCCCTGAGCCGTGGGCCGAACACCTCACGCTGCCGCACCAGTTCAATCTCAGCGGCGGCCTGCTGTTCAAGCCGCGTTTGTTCAGCCTGCCGCTCCTGCTCGCGCCGCGCCGCCTCATACCGCTCCAGCTCGGCCTGATGGCGTCCCCACGCCTCCGCGCAGGCTGGACAGCGCCAGGGGTCAAGAAAGCTGGTCTGCTCCAAATGGGACTGAAAAATGGAGCAGATCAGGTGATGGGGAACCGCCCGTAAGTTGTGGGGTTGAGTCAGCAGTTCCCCGGACTCCAAGCGCATCGTCAAACTGTCAGCCAATCTCGCGCGGGTCACGCGCAGGGCCATTCGGAGGCTATCGTCCTCGGCCCCGGTCAACTGGGATTCAAGAACGGGCTGCAAGACGTAAGGATCACGCGCCGTCGCCTCGGCCTGAAGTTCCAGCCACGGCACGCTCAGCCCTGCGGCCTTGGCCGTCCCGATCCGGTGGCTGTGGAAGACCTCAAAGCCCGTCACCACCTCACCACCCTGAAGCGTGGCAACGTCCAGTCGGTACTGGTGCAAGGCGACTTCGACGGCAGCCACGTCGTAAGGCTCAGGAAACCAGGGCTGGTCCAGGGTGACCGAACAGCCCAGGCGAGCACAGGTGCGCCGCAACACGAACGGCTGCTCTTTGCGGCTCAGGGCCTCTTGCAGCCGGATCTTGGCCGCGATGTGGGTCACGCTCTCTCCGGCGCATTCAGTGCCAGGCCGGTGGGAGAAATGCGCCTCGACGGTGCCGCCCCGCCTCAAATGCTCGCGGCGAAATGAGACTGGCTCCTTGCATTGCAGACAGACGTAAGGCTGGCCGGTGGTGGCCTGATCCGGTAAGACCAATTCACCGGAGGGATAGGCGGCATAGGGAACAGCGCGGGCCATACCTGTAGCCTAAGAGTCCTGTCCCACACGGCTCTGACAGAAGAAGATCTCAACAGTAGATCGTGAGCCGTGTGCCGACTACGCAGGGCGTGCGGGCTGGCTTCAAATTGGTGTATTTCTGCATGAAAGCGTCGGGGGTGATGGACGTGGATAGAGTTAGTATACCGCGCTCGGTGTCTGGGTGGAAATGCTTCACATATTTCTATTTGAATCTGCAATAGTTATCCAATCATTTACCAGACATCGGATTTAATTTGTCTCTTTGTTCACCAGTAGACGATTTCTCGCGTCACTTTCTCCGTAGAGACGATTGGAAGCGTTTTAGCTTCTTCAGGACCACGCCTAGTGGTTGTCAGTTTTGATACCCAGTTACCTTTTGAATCGTACTTATACGTCGTTTTGACTTCAAGCCGCTCCAATGGAATAGAAATATATTCAGTCACTGGATTACCGCGCGAATCAAAAAAGCTTTTTGACTCACTTTCCCAACCTGTCTCCATCACTAAATTACTACTGTCATTCCACTTCCAGGTAGCGACTTGAGTGACCGATTCGCCATCGTTCTGCTGATAGTAAAGATTCGAAATGAGTTTCGTTGGCCTGGATTGACCATCACAGAACGTTTGATGTTCACGCTTGTCTGTCGGTGGGCTAGTCACTGGAGGCAAAGACGATCTTATCGAAGCCTCCCAGAACAAATCAGTGGTTGAGAGGTTGCATTTTGATGAGTTAAACCTTCTGGTACTAACCAAGCGCATCTGCATTTTATCATCTTGCCAGATATCCTGAACGCTAATCTGATTTTTTCCAGGAACCACTGCCATAGTTAGAACCGCTTTCGTCGCCTGCTGATAGGTCATTTTCAGAAAAGTATTGTCCTCATTGATTTCGACTTCTGCACTATAGGCTGAGCTAAGAAAATCAGCGTTCTTATCGTAGTTTTCAACCTGAATCAGCATGTATTTCACGCCTGGTCCACGGCTAATTAAATTCTTCTCTGGGTATCCAAATTTATTTAGGGCTGAAAGATTAAAGACCTCACTTCTATTTTCTGCATTTGAATGGCCTAGAGTGGCCAGTCCAAAGAGCGAGACTAATAGGCTGGTGCGATATTTTCTATCCATACTTCTCCTGGCATGAGCGGCACCAAATTCGACTTATATAGTATGAAGTCTTTGCGACTTGAATATCATATAAACGTTTATAGCCCTCCCTGGCCCTGGACCCCAGCCCATAAATGGCACACCAACTTTAGACAGTCTGCCCCTCCGGGCAGGGTTCCACAAACTCCACGTCCAGCCAGTATTCCGCCGCATCCCAGTCTGCTGGGTTCAGTTCCGCAGCCCACGCCTCCCACGCGCTGGCCCTGGCCTCCTCGTGGCAGCCGAGGTAGTCGGCCAACTCCGTGCGCTGCTGCGGGCTGGGAGCGTCGTCCTGGCCACCGTGGTCCGCCGTGTACATCTGGGAGAGAAGGTCAGCGATCTCGATTGACGTGAGGTCAGCGGGGCGCATCTCAGAAAGTGTACTGGGCCTGCCCTGTTGCCAGGGCAACCGTAGTCTCTTCTCTCTGTCTGCATCCGAATTTCACGGAACGATTCCGTCATGACCGAATCATCCCCTGTGTTGATCCTTAGCGTGCCAGCGGGTTACGAGATTGATCCCCAGGCGTGGGAAACGTTGAAGCAGTGCGCTGGAGACTGCTACGGCGCGGGCGTGGTGCTGGCCGCCCCGGCATTTCTGCGCGCGGAGTCCCCAGTGCTGCTGGGCGACTGGGGAGACCTGAAAGCCGAGGCGCTGCGCGAGCTGGGGCCACTGATTGGCGCGGCCTTCTTCACCCTGGACTGGCTCGAAGCAGCGATGTAGACGTCAGTTTTTCACGGCGATTCTCTCGGCCACCGCCAACACCGCCTTCGGGTCCAGCACGCCTTTGAACCAGATCACGCGGTCCCCGAACTCCGCCGGATTGACTCCGGCCTTCTCCAGATTCAGCCGCTCGGAGACGCACACGATCAGATCGGTTCGCCCTGATTTTTTGAGCAACGCGAACTTCTTTTTCAGGTATTCAGGCCGCCAGTAGCCCACAATTTCCATCAGCACGCTGCGCTCACCGTCCACCAGCCGGAAGTCGGGCAAGATCACGCCGCCCGGCACCGGCACCAGGTCTACCTCGCGTTCCAGGTGCCAGGGCGTCTCCAGCTTGGCAAAGCGCTCGGAGAAACCAGATTTCAGGGCGCTGTCATGTTCCTCTGGGGCTTTGTAGTGGCTGACATAGCCGTCCTCACTGGTGACTTGGTAGGACCACTCCTCGTCCTTGGGGTCTACCCAGGCCAGGTCACGCCGGGGTTTCAAAGCGGCGCTCAAATCCCATTTGGTGACGTGTAGTAGGGCAGGCAGGAACTTCGCCATCGCCAGCCCGTAGCGGGTGGTCCCTGTAAAAAGACTGGTGGGGCCGTCCATCGTCAGCGTGAAGCCGTAATCCGCGTCCCCTTCCACCGTGACCATCAGGCCAAACAGCTTCAGGTAGCGCAACAATTGCTTGTAGCGGGCGGGTTCGTTGCGCCGCGCGGTGATGACGAGCTGAAAGGCGCGGTACAGCATCCCCTGGGCCTGGGCCAGATCAAAGCGCTGAATCAGGTCCAGGGGTTCAAGTGGATCAAAAGCGATCAGCGTCTGCTGATCGGGCAGATCGGCGTACAGGGCCGCCGCTACCTCGGCTGAGGTCAAAGGGATCTCCGTGGACAGCGCCCGCGCGGCCTGTTCCAGAATGGCTGTTGTCCGCTGGCGGCTGGGGGGATGACTCTGGGCCAGCGCAAAGACCTTCTCGCGCACTGCCGGGGGGGCAAGACTGCCCCCAGCCTCAAATTCTCCCCGCTGGCCCAGCAGATGCGACAGTCCGCGCAACACCCGGAAGTCGGCGCGGCCCGCCTCCAGCGCCCGCACTTCCTCGTTCAGTTCAGCCCGCTGCTTGCCGACGTGCGAGGCATACAGGGCGATCAGCGTCTCGGCGAGTTTCAGGTTGGTGGTGGTGGGCTTAAGCCGCCGGGGATTGGCCAGACCCTCTTTCACCGTGAACATCAGCAGTTCAGTCGGGAGCATTGATGTCCTCCCAGGTGGGGGCAAGCTGCTGGGGCTTCCACTGGCCCTTGCGCTGCTGGCTGACCCGCTCCTCGGAGGTGCCTTCGGTGATCACTTCGTAGAGGGTGGCCTTCTTGCCCTTCGCCTTGCGCAGAATGCGGCCCAGGCGCTGAATGTATTCGCGCTCGGTGGCGGTGCCGGACAGCATCACGCCCACAGACGCTTCAGGCACGTCCACGCCCTCATTCAGCACCCGGCTGGTGGTCAGGATGCGGTAGGAGCCGTCCCGGAAGCGCTCCAGCACCCCATGCCGCTCTTTAGTGGGGGTCTGGTGGGTGATGGAGGGAATTAAAAACTCACGGCTGATGCGGTAGACGGTGGCGTTGTCGTCGGTGAAGATGATCGTTCGCTCATTCGGGTGGTTGGCCAGGATCTCTTCTAAAACCCGCAACTTTCCCTCCGTGCCGTAGGCCAGTGACCGGGCCTCGCGGTGGGCCAGCATGGCGGCCCGCCCCTGGGGCGAGCCGCTCGCCATGATGAACTGCTTCCAGCCATCCAGGGAGCCGAGTTTGATGTTGTTCAGGCGCAGAAAATGGTTGCGCTGCCCGATGAGACCGTCGTAGCGAGACTGTTCGGCGTGGCTCAGGCGCACCTTGATCACCACCTCGCGGTAATCGGCCAGCGTGGTTCCGGCCAGGTCTTCAGGGGCACAGGAATAGACCACCGGGCCGAGCAGCGTGTCGAGGTCTCTTTCCCGCCCGTCGCTGCGCTTGAGGGTGGCCGACAGCCCCAGCCGATAGGGGGCCAGACTCATTTCCGCGATGACGCGCATGAAGTCACTGGGCAGGTGGTGGCACTCGTCGCAGATCAGCAGCGCGTACTTCCCCGCCAGGTCTTCAGCATGGATGGCGGCGGAATCGTAGGTGGACACCAGAATCGGGGTGTCGTCATGGCTGCCCCCGCCCAGCAGGCCGATGTTGGCGTCGGGAAAAGCGGCCACCAGTCCTGAATACCACTGCTGCAACAGGTCCAGCGTCGGCACGCAGATCAGCGCACTTCTGGGGGTGTCTCTCAGGGCGAGCTGGGCCACCAGCGTTTTGCCCGCCCCGGTGGGCAGCTCAACGGTTCCCCTTCTTCCGGCTTCCTTCCAGGCCCGCAGCGCGCCGAGCTGGTGGGCGTAAGGCGGCAGCTCACGGGCCACCGACAGTTCGAGTTTGGCGAAGTTCGCCGCCTCATCCTTGAAGCTCAGTCCCTGCGCCCGCAACGTTTCCACGATGGTGCGGTAACTCTGCCCCCTGGCACGGTAATTCTGGCTCCGGGCGTCCCAGGTGAAGAATTCAGAGACGCAGGCGGGAACCGCTGACATCACCAGGGTTCCCCGGTCCAGATGCAGCGGGGCAGTCATCCCAGCCATGTTAAAGGCCAGAGGCCACGTTCACCCTGTACCAGACGCCATTTACTCGCAGGCCCGTCCATCGCCGTCGCGGTCCAGCTTGCGGCTGTAGCCGGGCTGACCGGCGAGCAGCGGCGCTTTGCCTGCCGCGCGCACGGCGGCGCAGTTGGGATAGGTCAGCGAACTGGGCAGAGCAGGGACCACTGGGGGGGTGACCCGTGGGAGGGGTTGGGGCGTCACGCGCGGGGGAGCCGCCTGGGGCGTCGTCCCCGTCCCTTTCCCGGTGCCCAGACTGTACTTGCCACCGGGCTGCACCGTGATCGTCACCGTGCCGTTGAGGTCCGTGCGGTAGATGGCCGCGCCAACACTCTTGTACAGATTCAGTGCCTCCGAGGTGGGATGCCCATAGTTGTTCGGGCCGACGCCGATCACGACGTTGCTGGGCCGCACCGCCCTCAGCCACACGGGGTTGTCCCCATTCTTCGCCCCGTGGTGGATGCTCTTGTACACGTCGATGGGACCGAGTTTGCTGGCCGGGTAAGCCCTCAACCAGCCCTGCGTTTCCGCCGTCTCGCTGTCACCCGTCATCAGTGCTTTGAACGTGCCGTATTCGATCAGCAGGCCAACGCTGTTGAGGTTCTGATCGGTCTTCGGCATCCCCAGTGGCGGGGGCAGGACAGTGACTTTGACGCTGCCCAGATTGATGACCTGATCTTTTGCCAGCAACCCCTGGGTGCCAGCGGCTTGGACCGCTGCCGTCAACTTGCCGAAGGTCTGCGTCGTCGCCGCAATCCCGTTGTTCAGGAAGAATCTGGGCTTGAACATCTGGACTGCCGGGATCAGTCCGGTGATGTGGTCCGCGTCGGCGTGCGATGCGGCCACCACCGCCAGGGATTTGACGCCGTACTGAGCAAGCAGTTCCGTCATGCGCTTCTCACTGCGTCCACCGTCGTACAGCAGGCTCTGACCTTCAGGGGCGGTAATCAGCACGGCGTCGCCCTGGCCCACGTCCAGGAACCGGATGGTCAGCACACCGGGGAGTGCGGTCTGAGCCACAGCGCCCCCGCCCAGCAGGGCCGCCAGCAAGAAAAAGCGCCTCACAGGTCAATGTCTCCGTCAGGTGCTTTGGCATTCAGACTGTCGAGCTGGCGCTGGCCCAGAGCGAGTCTGCGGTCAGTTTCCTCGTGGTCAATCTCGATGTCCACATCCCCGCCCTGCACGTCGATCCTGATGACGTCACCTTCCCTGACCCCTTTGGGCAGGCTCGACAGCCGCCAGTCCTGCGTGGTCCCGTCCGGCAGCTCCACCCGGACCACCTGTCCTTCAATGCCGTCGATGGTGACGTGGCTGATGCCCAACTCCTCGTGCTGCTCCGATGCCATGTCCCACGCTAACGCACGTAGGACGCCCCGTTGATGTCCAGCGTCGCCCCGGTCATGTGCCGCACCAGCCCCGAGGCCAGGAAGACCACGGTGGCCGCCACGTCCCCGGGCGGGGCCGCGTCCCCCAGCGGGAACTCCTGGGCCAGTTCCGCGGCGTGTTCATTCAGGTACGCCTCGGCCATCTCGGTGCGAACCCAGCCCGGGGCCACTGCATAGGCCAGAACGCCCTCATGGGCAAACCCTCTGGCAATCGAGCGGGTCAGGGCGATCACGCCGCCTTTGGAGGCGGCGTAGTGCATGGCGTTGGGCTGGTCTCCCCGGAAGGCCGCCCGGCTGGCGATGTTGATGATGATGCCGCCGCCCTGACCCCGGAAGTGCTGAACGGCTTCCCGGCAGGTGTCCGCCACGCTGAGCAGATTGACCTGCAAGGTCTCTTTCCAGACGGCGGACCACGCTTCCAGGGGATCATCCACGGTAATGGGCGGCGCGATTCCGGCGTTGTTCACCAGCACGTTGACGCGGCCCTGCCAGGCGACGGCGGCCTGAAACAGGCGGACGGCTTCCCCTTCCTGCGCTAGATCACCACTCAGAAGATGAATCCGGTCTGCACCGAACTCTTCTACCAGGGCCTCACCGCCCTGTCCGCTGCGGCCCAGGTGGGCGGCCACCGACGCGCCCACATCCAGCAGACTGCGGACACAGACTGCGCCAATGCCGCGCGATGCTCCGGTCACGAACACCACTTTTCCGTCTAGATTGATCATGTCCGCCAGTCAATCATACAGACGCCCATGTCCACGCTCTATCCAGGTGCAGGGAAAAAGCTTGTGTCAGACGCATTCGCCACACCGAGAAAAGAATTGGGGCGCATGAGTTGACAGCGGCTGCATACCGCCTTATATTTAAGGAATCAAAGCGGCCTTTCGGGCCGCTTTTCCCTTGCCTACTTGAGTTTGAGCGAAACCAGCGCCTTATCGAACGCCCTGCGCTGGGCCGCCGTCGCGGCGGGTCCCGTAGTGAACTGGACGCTCAGCAGATTGCGTTTGCTCACCCCATACCAGTACTGCAAGCGCACCACGGCTCCATTGGCCTTGAGGGTCAAGTCGTACACCCGCTCGGTGCCCTTGATCCCGCCCGTTGTGCGTGGACGGTCACCCACGCGCTTCAGGGTGGCCAGCCCACCTCCCCTGAGCGATTCCTCGACGCCCCCGATGAACTCCTTTAAAGCTCCAGCGTCATTTCCTTTGCTCTGATACGGGGCGTAGAACAGTTGCAGGACGGCGGGCGGGGGGGTGCCGGGGGCCACCACCGTGATGCCGGGCAGGCTATTGGGGTAGGGCCGCTGTTCCCAGCCCGCAGGGACGTCGGTGGTGAATGGGGCCTGGGTGTTCTTGAGGGGGACGGCCAGGGACGCACCTGTCAGAGCCGAGGTGAGTAGAAGCGCCCTGTGAATGGAGGAAGACATGAGCCAGAGCATAGAGAGAGGAACGTCTCCAGAGACAACCCTGATTTGATTTAGGATTTGTCGGCGACTTCGCGAGGGCGTCGTCAGACGTGCGGGCTATTTTTCCCTGCCCCCGTACAGTCTTATCCTGCGACCACCATGCGCCTGAGTGACCTGACCCCGACTGAACTGGCCGGTCTGCTGGCCCGCGCCTAAGCCGCCGATCATGGCGAACCGGACGACGATGATGTACACAACGAATGGAAACTTAAACTGGCAGGATGAGACCAACACTCATGGCCTTCGCTCTGGCCCTATCCATTCCAAACAGTCAAGCCAGCCCAGTGGACCTATGGAACTTGCTGGGCAAGGGCGATACTGCGCTGCCCGGTGGAGACGTGGTGTACAGCCTGAAGAACCCTGCTGGCGTCAGCGTCAATGTGGGCGTGAACTTTGGAGAGCTGGTGGATGGGGGCTTCGCATCCTTGGAACTCACCGCCTTCAAGTTCAACAGCAACTTCACCCCAGAAGAGTTGCAGTTGTTCGCCAGCAACGTCATCCAGATTTCAGCAGCATGTTTCAACACCGATCTGTCTCGCGGGCCTGCCATCACGGCCTGGATGCTGTCTAACGATGCCAGGGAAGAAAGCATCTACTACACGGCAGGCGCGCGAATCGCCCGAAAGAGTTTTGGCCCACTGCAACTGGCCCTGGGGAAACGGTTGAACGGGAAGGGTCACGCTGTCACCGTTTCCCTATCCAGGAAAGGGATACCTGGACAGGCCCCCTGGATCAAAAGTTGTCTCACTTCAGGGTGACTGGAACCGGAAGGTTGACCCGTTCAGATTGGTCAATTCGCTGCACTCACCCGACTCTCCAGTGGCAGTTCCGTCAGCCGCTGGACCCTGAGTATCACGGCCCGCCTCTACACCGTGGCTTTACACTGCAAGATCAGTGTGCGGGCGTTGCGCAGCAGGACGCGGTGGACCGCCTACAGGGGTGATCTCAAGCTTGATACTGGTGGCGAAGTCGGACTTATCCAGCTAGCACGGCAAATCTAGAGATACGCGTCGTTTCTCGCAGTCTTCCGGTCAGCCAGGCCACCAGGCGCTCCACGTTGATTGCTGCCGCGAGACAGCCCGCCTGAAGTTGTGTCTTCCGCTCACCACGGTACCGTGCCTGACGCAGACCATAGGCCCTAACCCCCTGTGAAATCGTCCCTTCAATTCCGGCGCGGCGGTGATAGCGGGTCAGCCACGGTTGACCATGCTGGGCAGCGCGCTGTGCATTTCTGGCCTCAAATAAGTCCTGAGGCATCAGGGTCAGTTCGCGAGCGTGTCCACTGACGTTCCGGGTGCAGCGTTGGCGTACGGGGCAGTGCAGGCAATCTCGGCGCGCGAAGCGCACCGAGATCACGGTTCTTTTCGGACGTTCCCTGACCAGCCATTTACGTGAGACATGACCTTGTGGACAGGTCACTGCCCTGGCTTCCCAGTCGATATGAAAGGCCTGGATTGAGAACGCGTCCGGTTCTCGACTTTGCCAGTGTGCATCAGCCCGGATCGGGCCAATCACTTCAGTCCCCTCAGGATTTGTGCTCGTGATCAGCGACGCCGTGTTGACATAGGCTGAATCGACGAAATGTTCGGCTGGCGTGACCTGTTTGCGACTCAATGCAGAGTGAACGGGTGTCATCGCGTCAATGTCAGCCTGGAATGCGGGGACGGTGTGGACGTGCGTGATCAGGTGCGGTAGTTCGTCGTCACACGCCTCCGTGAGATGCACTTTGTAGCCATGCCACCGTCGGTTTTTCTTCTGAGCGAACCGCGCCTCTGGGTCATACGGGGAGTTGAAGCGCTCATGGTGCGGCCCCAACTCTTCAGGATCTCGCAGCCGGACACCGTCCGGCTGACCCTCAAAGTGATGGTGCCAGGCCGCATGCAGAAGGTGAATGGCAGTGAGAGACTGGAGTTGAACGAGGTCTTCGTCCTGTTCCAGGGCGTCTAGGAGACGAAAGCCATCCTGACCCAGTTGCTGAAGATAGACCGTCCGGTTCGCCTTGCTTTTGGGCAGTCGAAACTCTTCCATGCGCCGCCCATATCGTTCAAACCACGCCTCAGGTACCCAGGGCTTCAGCCATAAGGGATCCACCGTCGCCAGCGCGTTGAGGGCCGCCCGGAAGGTCTCGGCAAGATGTTCGTGACGCGTCAGCACACGGACGCTGGTCAACACATGGGTGGAGTCCGTGCGTTGTTTTCCGCGTGACTTCAATAGGCCGCTCTCCCGGAACCGGGAGAGCATCTGATCCAGCAGCAACAGTTCCGCATTGCCCTTGACCAGACGGGTTCGGAACTCACTCAGCACCGTATGATCAAAGCCAGAATCATCCAGTTCCAGACTCAGCGCATATTTCCAGTCCAACCTGCCCCGGACGGCATCCGCAGCACCCCGGTCGCTGAGTTGTTCCAGAAATTGATAGACGGTGATTAGTGCCAATCGCCATGGAGACCAGGCGGGCTGGCCGTGGCGCGGAAACAGGGCCGCGAAGTCCTGATCCTGATACAGCGCGCCGAACTCGTCGCGCAGCCGCATGATCGTGTTGCCTTTTGGAAACGAAGCACGCGCGACCCGGACGGTTTCTTCGGGGATATCACCCCACGGCTGAGGATGCAGGCTCATGGCCCAGTGTGCGCTTTCTTTGCCGCATCAAGCTACAACTCGAATTTTGCCGTGCCAGTTGAACAATTCTGACTTCGCCACCAGTATCAAGCTTGAGGTGACTCCTAACGCTCCAGTTTCTCGTCAAGAGTGGTTATGGGTACGTCTCCTCCCGCCTCGTCCAGGGGTCTTTCTTGGGGTAGGTAAAGGCGCTGGCAACGGCTTTCTGAGCCTCCTCTAAAGTGAATGGCGTCCGCTTCACGCCTTGCACTATGTCCGTGTACTCCCCGGCGGCACGGAGGGCTTCGCCCATGTTGTAGCCGTTGGCGTTGGCCCACAACCCCAGCATGAATGCCCCCTTGTTCCGGCTGTCCGCCGCATAGTCGGCGGCCCGGTCCAGCATCAGAAACATGGGACAGCGTTCCTCGTCCGAGAAGGAGGGCTGAAAGCTGGTCCGCTCGGCGCTCCTGGGTTCCTGCGGTGCGGGTGGAGTCAGCCCCAATGCCTGACGCAGCCGGTAGGTCTCCCCTGCCACGGTGACGGTCTCCGGCACCTCCTCCATCCTGAGCCTCTGGCGCTGCTCGGTGCGGCGGTAAAAGCCCTGGCGGTTGCGGCTGGGCGGGAACATGATGTAACCGCCGTCGCCGCGAACATCGAACCCTGGTGGCAGGGTCTTCTTGTTCTTGCTGGCGTTGGACTGCACGTACCAGCCAGGATGGTGCAGGTAGAGGTGCGCGCCGCCGCTCGGTGAGATGACATGCGGCTTCCACCCCAGTTCGTGCATCAGGGGCAAGCCTTCCAGGTCCACGTCAATGACGATGTAACCACTCAGCTCGCCGGTGACCATGCCGAGGCCGCGTGCGCGGACCTGCCTGTACCAGATGTTGAGGTCTTGAGCCGTGGGAAGCTGGGTTTGCATGGGCTTCCAACTGGCCCTGGGTTCGCCGTCGGTATTCAAGGAGGTGTGGCCGGAGGCGATCAGGGCCTGCTTGTGCGGTGCTTTGGCCCCCTGGCTGACGCCTCCGCCTGTCGGGATGACGCTGATCCCCTGACGCACCAGATGGCACGCGGCCTCGTAGACCCGTTCGGCTTCATCGTCGTACAAAGCTTTCACCTTTTCGTGAAAACACGAAAACACTATTTCAGGAGATCACTATGGCTCCGGCGCAGATAGTCCGTCACCGCCTCTTCGAGAAGCTGGTACTGCTTGCGCTGTTCCCTGGCACTGGCCTGCTTGAGCGCAATCTTGAGATCCCGGTGCATCTGGGTGGATAGGCTCTCCAGCACGTTTTCGACTTCTGGCCTACCGACTTTTGCGCTGACAGTCGGTTCAGGCGAGGGCTTGAGCACCTGCAACTGCTCAAAGCGGCTCTTCTTAACGGACATATGACAGCGCCTCCCGCATGACCGACTGGTATTCCAGCGCCACAGTCCGGGCATACCGGTTCTGGGTGTAGGCCTCCAGGGGGATGCGCTGCTCGGCAGCGTCGCCCACCGCCGTCGATTTCCTGACCATGCTGGTGAAGACGGGAATGCCGCTCTCGGCGAGATGTTCGCGCAGCTCCTCGCCCCGGCCCCCCTCATTGACCACGACCAGAACCCGGAAGTTCTGAATCCCAGCGTCTACCAGTGGACTCAGGGTATTGGCCAGTCCAGTGGCTGAGACTCCTTCAGGTCGGGTCGGGACGATCAGCAGGTTGCTGGCGCGGGCCAGGCTGACCAGATCGTGTCCCTGCTCATTGCCCTTGCTGTCAATGACCACGTACTTATAGCCTTTCATCCGTTTGGCAGCGTCCTCGCCGTAACGGGCCACGTCAAAGGACCACGCTGGGTTATCGCTGCTGCGCCAGGCCACCGCGCACTGCAATTCCTGATCGGCGTCAAGCAGCAGCGTCTTCCCCTTCCTGCCGAGTCCCTGAGCGATCTGAATGGCCGTGGTGGTCTTGCCCACACCGCCTTTCATGTTGGCGACACTGAAAATTTCCATGCCTCATTCTAGTGCTTTCACTAAAAAAAGAAAACACGAATTCGCGGAAAAGTGATTTCATGAAGATGGTTAGGATTCCAGGTCACGCTGGACACGCGGGCTGAATTGCTGCGTGACCGCGTGTGAGCGCCCGATCCTCTCGGCGGTCTGCATCTGCGGGAATTTACTTTCAAGGGCGGCCCTGATGTGGCCTGGCAACTGCGGCGTCACGGTGAGCTGCCCCCCGTGCATGGCTCCTACCATCACGAAGTCGCTGCTCTTTTCAGCGGAGACGTACAGGGCCGCAACGTCCGCCCGCTTCATGGCTTCTGGCAGGTTTTCCAGCACACGGGGGAGTCTGCGCTTCAGATCCCTGTCCGAGATGTTGTGGCCGCCCTGCAACACGCGGTTGTCAATCCTGAGCCTGGTGTCCTCGCCAGGGTGCGGGATGATAAAGGCCAGATGCACGTCGTACCCCTGCGCTCTGGCCCGGTCCATCAGCGTGAGAGGCTGCCTTGCCGAGAGCGTGGTCTCCACGCCAAAACTCTGACCCTGGGCCAGCGCCTCCTCCTGGGCCTGAAGTGCGGCCCTGGCCCCTCCTACGTTTGCGGCGTTGTTAAAACCCTGCCCCCGCGCCTCGGTCAGTTGATCGGGGTCGATGGTCCGCAGTTTGCGGGCCTTGACCAGTGTACTTTTCCCGGCCCCATTCTCTCCAGCAATCACCGTCAACGTAGGCACCGCTTACCGCGCCGCCGGAGTCAACTCTCCCAGAATGTCAAACGCGTACCGCTCAAACTCACCCTCAGCGTCATACACTTCGCGGCGTTTCACGGCGATGCGCCGCCCACTGGGATACTCCACAACCTGCTGACCCTGATCCCCGTAGGTGATGGGGAGGCCTTGCATCAGGAGGTCAGTGACGTGAGGGGCATAATCGAGCAACATCAACTTGACCCGCATGGCTTCGGGCAATGGATCACTGCGGAACATGATGTGGGGATTTTGCACGGGGGCATTCATGGCGTCGGTCATGGGCTTTTCCTCCAGAATCATTATTCCACTAAATCACTAAAGTATCTATTCACGAAAACACTATTTAACGAAAACACTATAGAATGTCCGGCAAGCTGGCCGCCGCCGCCGCCAAACGTTCCGGCTCCAGGTGGGCATAAATGCGGGTGGTGGCGATGCTCTCATGCCCCAGAATCTCCTGCACCTCCTCCAGCCTGCGGCCCGCCTTGACCAGCGCCGTGGCGTGCGAGTGCCGGAGCTTGTGGGGGGTGCATTTTTCGGGAGCTAGGCCCGCACGCTCACCTGCGGCCCTGACCACCCGCTCGATGCTGCGCGCCGTGACCGCCTGCCCTGCCTTCTGACCCCGCAAATGACAGAACACGGTGGAACTCTCTGAGACATAGAGCTGGCGGTATCCCAGCCAGTCTTTCAACACCCGCTGGGCAGTGGGGGAGAGAAAGAGGGTGCGCTCCTTGTTGCCCTTGCCGATCACCCGTATTTTGTGAGGCGTTCCGTCAAAGTCGAACTCCACCTTGTCCACGGTCAGACTCAGGGCTTCGGCAATCCGGCAACCCGTCCCGTAGAGGAAGGCGACGACGGCCTTGTTGCGCCTGGTCTGCTCTGGACTCGCACCGTCCACCGCATTCAGCAGGCGGGAGACCTCGCTGGGGGTCAGGTACTGGGGCTGGCGGCTGGGCAGCTTGACCCGCTTGATCCCGGTGGGGCCGGGATGCATGGTCAGGCCCTCCACGTCGCTGAGATACCCCCACAGCTTGCGCCAACTGGCCAGCAGGCGGCGGTTGCGCGCTGGTTCCGGCTGCTGCTGATCGACATAGGCCCGGAGATCACGGGTTTTTACTTCGCTCCAGCTCATGATCTGGGGGCGGTGTTCGGCAAACCAGTTGGCCAGCCTTGAACAGTCGGCTCCGTACTGGCGGATGGTTCCCGGACTCAAGCCCTCTTCCCGTTTGAGGTAGCCCGCGAATCCTCTGAGTACATCGGTCAGCATTGAGGAGGTGGACTGGGTGGCTGTCATCAGTGAACCGCCCCTGGTGCTGATTTCTCTTCTGTCTTCGGTTCGCCGTACTGTGGTCCCTCGCGGCGCAGCTCCTCGACGGTGGCCGTCCACGAGTCCGGCACCTCGAAGGGCGGGGCGTGCTTCAGCCCGCGCCACTGCTGCACCGACTCTCGGCTGCCGTAGCACTCCAGAGGAAAATCCTGGGCCACCATTGCCAGTAGCGCGCCCAGCGCGGCACGGTTCTCGGCGTCGGCGCTGCACGCGGCTCCAAAAGCGTCACCGCTCAGCAGTTGCAAGGAGAAGCCGGATAGCACGCCTGCACCGTGGTTGACGTGCAGCTCCAGCAGGTGCGCGGTGGTGGCCGGGATCTGGTCTCTCCAGCGGGCAGCAATTTCAAACGGTTTCATCTGGGCAACTCCAGCAGCTCGCGCAGATGCTGGGCGGTCAACTCCAGCTCGCGCGCCAGTTTGCGCAGGCGTTCGGCCTTGGCCTGTTCGTCCACGTCTCTGGTCAGAAAGAGAAAGTCGTGAACAGCACTGGCCGACTTGAACGCCCGCATCTCCTGGAAGGGCTGCGAGACCTCATCCGACTCTGCGGCAGGCGACGTGTAGACGCTGGGCCTGGTTTCCAGTGGATAGGCAATTTCACCCCGCCGGTCCACAATCCACCACTGTTTGAAGCCGTGTTCAAGTGAGCTGCTGGTATTGAGCCGTCTGCACTGCCGAATGAGTTCCGGCAGGTCATCGCTCTCCTCGTGCGGGTAGCCCTGGCCATACTCTGGTCTCGCGTCATACCGCCTCAATCCGTATGGACTTCGGGGAGACCAGGTGGAATCTTCCGGGTCCAGTTCCAATGTCCTTCCCCACGGAGACTCGTATTGGTAGTCCTCTGGATCTAACTCCATCGTTCTGGGAAATCTCTGGTTCTTTTTCTGGAGCTGTTCAGAGTCGGTGGCCGCACCCTGGTCCTGGCCGCTCTTGGCCTGCATCAGTTCACTTCCTTGTCGCGGGCGTCCTGCTGCTCTTGCTCATAGTCGTCCCAGGTCTGCGCGCTCTTGACCGTGACCTGAATCCGTCCCCCGGTCCACTCTTCGTAAGTTGGTGCGTCGGCGGTGATCTCCAGCACGAGTTTGCGTTTGCCGTGTTTGGCGGCCTGGTTCCACAAGCCTACGATTTGTTCGGGGTGGATATGGCCCCAACTGCAACCGGGATCGACGGCGCGTTGCCGCTGCACCACTTCGGCGGCCAGGGCTTCAGCTTCTGAGCGGGTTTTGCCGCACCGCTCCAGAAGATCGGCGAGGGCTGTGGATGGAGTGTCGGGCATGTCGGTCACGGGTCAATTCTCCTTGTTTCGCTGCAACCAGAATACCATGTCTTGACTTCTTTTGTCGTAAAATTTATATTTTACGACATAGCATTTCACTGAAACAATTGACGGCGTGTCCGTGCCCGTCAGTAAAAAAAGGCCAGGCGGGGAAGTCGCCTGGAAGGTCTTTTAGAGTCATTGTCGTAAAACTCCCTAATATGTCGTAAAACTAGCAAGCTCATGGGGCGGCTTTGGGTGCCTCGGGCTTGCGGGTCTTGACCTTGGACCCGGCTGCCCCCTGCACTGGCCCTGTGCTGGGCTTCTGAGAACCATCCTCTTTTTCAAATCTCGCAAACGCTTTATACAGTGTTCCCCGGCTCACACCGACGGCTTTGGTAACCTCGGTCATCTTGCGGCCTGCCTTGAGCCACTGCTTTGCGACTTCGTATTGCTCGCGGCTGACCCGGCTTTGGTTGCCCGTTGCCTCTGGCCCTTTTGGCATTGCCGGGACTTCTTCTGGCTCCGCTTTCTCCCAAAGAATCTGAGTCACGTCCACGTCAAGAGCCTGAGCAAGTGCAAGACCTGCTTTGAGCCTTGGGTTCACGCCGCTGTAAAGCAAGTTGATGATGTGGCGTCCAATTCCAGCTTTCTCCGCCAGCTCGCCAACCTCCAGGCCGCGTTCCTTGCGCCACTGGTTGAGGGTCTTCTGTTCTTTCATATATACTCGCCGCGCTCCTTTTCCTCTGTCTGAGGGGAGTGGACCTGTCCGCTGTGGATAGGTCCTTTTCATTGTGCCATGTGTTGCCCTATTCGTCAGATCCGTATTGCTACTCATGCGCTGGCCTCCTGGGGGTACTGCACGGGTGGAATGGTTTCGTGGTGGTAGAAGGGTTCGCGGGCCTGGGTCTGCTCCGGCGTGAGCTTGCCTCTCCAGACCTTGAGGCTTGAAGAGACGACGGCCCGGTACTGAAAACTGCGCGGGTTGCGCTTGCCTGTGGGAACGAGTGCAAACCGCGCGCCATCGTCGGGACGGTACAGCCTTTCAATCTTGACCACCTTCCCTGTGACCCACTGCTGACATCTTTGCTCGTCCTCCGGGGTCTCGGCCCGCCACATCCGAATGTGGAGCGTCAGCACTTCGCCCACGGGTATACGTGTCTGGATGCCCTCATAGACGGGGCTGGGCTTCCACCGTTCGGCGTTGAAATATTCGCGGGTGTCACTGTGGATGGACTGTGCTAGCGAGGTGGGATAGTTGCTGCTGTCATCGGTCTCAATGGCCTGCACCAGTTTGTAAATGTCCAGAAGAAGGCTCTGCTTGTACCCGTCGCGGCTGTTAGGAATAGACATGGGGTGACTCCTTGGGAGTGAGGGCGCGAGCTGCGGCCCCGCTTGTCGGGGCCGCGTGCAGATCGTTAAGCGGCGCTCTGGCTCTGGACGTTGCACCCCAGCGCGGCGCTCACCTTGCCCTGCGCCCGGTGGGTTCTGAGCATTCGCGTATAGGCGGCCACGTCGCCGCCGAAGTGCTTTTCCACGGTGGCTCAGAATCCGGCGCGTCCAATCGTTTCCATATGCACGCTGCCGTGGCGCTGGGCGGTGGCCTGCCCTCCCAACCTGCCGCGCTCACTGGCGGAAAGGCGGGGGCTAAACTTCTCGGTGGTGGGCTGAGATTGACTCATCAACATGCTCCTTCCCTTTATCTGAGATAAGAACACTATACAGTATATACTATACTACGTCGATACTTTATTTGTCTCCTCTGATGCGCTGGCAAAGGCAAGAATCGCGTTTAGCCGCCGCTCAGACCGGACCATTTCAATGCGGCTGGCCTGCCTGTCGCAATACGTCAAGCCGTAAATGACTGTGCTAAACACCCTTCCTCTGTGTTCGCGCTGGCAGCCGTCACAAAACCACTTCTGCCCGTAGGTCTGTCCGTTCCTGCCGCTGGCGTTACCCCGTGCAAAGCCGTGTTTCCTGTTGCCGCCCATGTGCGCCCTCCTGGGAAAGTAGGGGGGAGGCTCGGCCTCCCCCTGCTCTGCTTCCTAGAACTTCACGAGGTTCGGCAGCCACCCGGCTCCCTTGAGTGCGGGCGCTTTCTCCAGAATCAGGCCCACGATCTCTTTCTTGCTGGCCTTCATCAGTCCAACCGGGCGTAGCCCCTCGGGCATGGTCTGGATGAGCTGGTGCAGCGCGTCAACGGTGTAGCCGTCCAGATACGCGGCGCTGAGGGTAAACCGCTCCTGCACGTCCCCGGTCACGTCCAACTGCTCGGCCAATTTCTTGACCCGGCGCGGCGTGTCGTTCAGGTTGTGTTCCCAGTCGCCTACCTGCTGGTGCGTCAGGTACGCGAACAGCTTCAAGAGGTCTTCGGTCTGGACTTCTGGCGCAGTCAACGCCTCTTGCACATCAAAGCCCATTCTCCGGTACGTCAGTCGCCCGCCCTCGTCGGTGGTGAAGACCGTCCCGAACGTCAGGGCCAAATCTGCGGCCAGAGCGCGGCCCTCACCTGTGAGCGGAACCTCTTTGACGCTCCGCAAGCTGATTTCCATTGCCCCGCCCCCACTGCGGCAGATGGTGGTCTTCGCCAGTGATTCGCAGGCCAGGGCGAGGCACATTCTTGGGTCCGTCGCCAGATGCCCTTGAATCGCCTGAGCGCGCGTCTGGTGGGCTATGACGTGCGCGGCCTCCCTGATCTTCGGCCCACTGCTGGGGGACGTGGTGTGCGCGGCGCTGGCCGTGCTGCCCCCGGTCTCGCCCTCACCCGCTGCGGCTGCCTGGGCCTGCGCTGCTCTGGCCGCTTCCGCTTGCTCCCGCTTGAACGCCTGGGCGTCGGCATGGCGCACATACAGGCTGCTCTGGGCGACTTTCCCAGTGGTGCTGCTGCAAATCAGGGCCAGATGGGGGGTCATGCCGTGCGGGGGCGTCACCCATTCATTGGTCGGCAGGTTGGCATACGCACTCTCGACGGTCACGATTTCCACCTTGCCCCAGGTGCCGCGCTCCTCCTCCTCGGCCTTGAGGAGTTCCAGCGCCTCAAGCTGCTTGTTCAGCGCCGTCTTGTGGTCCGCGAACTTGGCGGGGAAGTCGCCCAGCATCCCCAGCCCGCCCTCCTCAATTCTCAGGCCGCTGGCCTCCACATCAAACCGGGCATTCTCCACGAGGAATGCCCCGGCCTTCACGAGATTCTTGAGGGTGGCGACGCTGTTGCCGTTGCGGGCGTGTTCGGTCAGCGACTTTTTCATGGCCCCACTGGTGGTGGCAATGATCTTGGCCTGTTCCAGGTTGATTGCGCCCTCGTCCAGCAGCTTGCGGGCTTCCCGGCCCAAACCTGCGGCCAACTGCACCCGGCTTTTTACGGTGTTGACGTGCAGGCCGTACTTAACGGCGACATAATCCGCCGTGCGGCCCGCGCCGATCAGGGCTAAGAAGGCGTCGGCCTCCTCCATCGGGGTCATGTCCTGGCGCTGGCTGTTTTCCAGTGTTGCCACCTCGATCAGCTCGGCGTCGGTCATCTCCTCAACCCGGAACGGGACGGGGTAGGTATCGGTCACCTGATAGAACGCTTCTCCCATCACGGGGCGTCCGTTGGCGTCCTCTCCGGTCTGTACCTGCACGGTCAAGCCCTGCACCAGCAACTCGACGGCCCGCTGGCGGCGTTCGCCTGCGGCCAGCTCCACCATGCCGCTTTCTTTGGCGCTGGGCCTGCCGATCAGGTTTTGCTCAATCCCGGTGCGGGTGACGTTCCCGGCCCCGTCAAACTTGGTGCGCCCGTAGATGCTGGCGGCAAGCTCTACCAATTTATCGTGGTCAAATCGCTTGCGCGGGTTGAGGCTGCTGCGGCGGGTGCGGCTGAACGGCACATTCACCACATCGGCGGCGGTCTCCGGGGTCACGAGACGAAGGGGGGCGGGGGTGGTCATCTGCTGGGCTGCGGTCATTTTTATTGCTCCTTACCTCTGTCTGAGGTAAGGATACTATACAGTATAAACTGTACTCTGTCAACTCTTTATGTATCTGGTAATGAGGCTCAATAGCAAGGGGAAAGCCGCGCTGAGCGCGGCTCGTGGCCCTCGGCCCTGATTTACCGGCCTGTGGCTTTTCATTCGCGGTCAAGGATTCGGAGGGTGAAGCGGCGGCAGCCGATTGTGAAGGGTGGTCGCCGCTTCGCTGACCCGGTCATCCTCGTGGCAACACAGCTCTAGAGCGTCTAAAAGTCGCTGCATGTCCTGGGCGCACTGCTTCATGTCGGTCATCAACGGGTCAACTTCAGGCATCAGAACCGGGCAGCTTGGGCGAGAGCGGCGTAAAGCACGACGGCTTTTTTGAATGTCTCAAAGATCGCCTGACCTGCGGCGGTGACGCTCACTTCAGGCAGCGAGTTTTGGCTTTCCAGGTCGGCCAACGTCGCTTTTAACGAATCAAGGTGCCCCAGCAGATCAGCGCGGCGGTCGGGGTTGGGGTACAGGTCGCCGTACCTGCACTTGGCGTCAAGGTGATTTTCAATTCTCTGCGCGGCCTCCTGATCGCCTTGGCGCTGCAACCTGCGGGCGGCTCTGAGGTTGTGCGCGGCCACCCGGCGGCGCTGGCGCATTTTCTCAGCGTAGGTCTCCAGATCGGGGGTCAGAGTCATTGCTCGTCCTCCAGCTCGTCTAGTGGGTCAGGTAAGTGGGCGTCGTCGTCCTGCTCGGCGTCGGCGTCCTCGTCGCAGTTGGCAGACTCTGGCAGCAGTGGGGCGCGCAGCTCGGCGGCGGCGGCCTCGAAGTTGATCTCCTCGCGGTCATAGGGTCCGCTGGTGATCTCGTCGTCGTACAGTTCGTCGGCGCTGTAGAACATGGTCACTCCTTTAATCGAAACACCCGCAGCTTTCCGGGTCGCGTGAACCGCAGTACGGGCAGTCGGTGAGGGTGGGGAAGTCGGGCGCGGCCTCCAGCTCGGCGGGAGGGTCAAACTCTGCCGGGGCGTCGGCGTCTGGGCAGCGCTCGTCGCATTCAAGTTCGGGGGGCAAGTCGTACAGGGTCCAGTGCATCGGCGGCGGTCCTCCAGTGGGGGAGAGTGGCCCCGCGTCCAAGCGGGGCCGGGCGTCTTAGAGCGTGTGCAGTGGGCGCAACTTCTCTCTGGTGCGCCCGGTGAACATCTGCGCGTCGTCTTCGCTGAACAGATACAGGGTCATGCCGGGGACCATGCCGAGAACGCGGTCAGGGGCAATGCTGAGGGTGTAGGCATCGGGGTCTTGGAGAGTGGAATAGATGCGGCGGGGCTGGCTGGTGGGCGGCAGCAGCAGCGCCTTCTGATCGAAGTGCAGGTTGGTGTGTTCGGCGGCGGCTTCCTGGGCCTTGTCCTGCCAGTTCGCGGCGTACATCAGACCCACGATGAGGGCATACGCGGCGTCCTTCGCGGCCCACATCTGCTGATGGCCCTGGGTCATGGTGGCCTGATCGTTTTTCAGGTTGCCCACTGCGCCGCGCACGGCTTCGGTGGCAAAGGTGTGGCGCAACTGCCGGTAAGCAGCGGCGGCTGGGGCGTTCTCTCGGAAGATGCTTTTGACCTTTTCGTAAGTGCTGATCGTCATTTTGGCGCTCCTTCCCTCTGTCTGAGGTAAAGACATTCTACAGTTTAAGCTGTTTTATGTCAACACTTGGGACAGAGTATTAAGGTGCGTTTATGCCGTCCCTGTCGGCTTTTCTCTCGCCTCGCACACGGCCCACACGTCGCCCCCTCCGGGCGTCGTGTGCCGCCCCTGGCGGCGCGGCTACCCCCGTCTTTCCTGATCGCCCCGCCCCGCTCCTGGGCCTGCTCTTCCCCCCTGCTTTGTGCTGGTGCTGCTGTCAAGCTGGGCCGCTTGAAGCGGCCCAAGGCCGTAACCCGGCGCAGTTCGCCGGGTTTGACAGCTTCCTGACCGCCCCTCGATCCTGTGGCCGCAGGCCAGCCGGAAAAATGTTTGGGGCCGTTTCCAACATTTTCCGGCTGGCCGATAAGCCCTTTCCGGGTTCTGATCTTTTGATCTGTTCAAAAAGAACGTGCGGCCCCTGGCCGCTCCCTTCATCCTTTGTCCCTGCCGCGCTCGGCTCGGACGACGGGCCGCCCCGAGACCGACGACGGGCGCGGCCCTCCTGCCGTGACCAGCGGGACGGCGGGCAGAGACGCTGCGCGGCCCCTGGGCCGCTCCCTCTTTTTCGGTGTGCCCCTCAGCGCCGAATAAGCCTCGTCAGGGGCGCAGTGCAGCTTGCGGCAGCATCACCCGGAGGGTGAGCCACCATCTGTTGCCCCTTCCATCGGCACATGCCCTACCGTCCCTTCCAGTTTGGAGAGGGACTGGAATGCGGTAAGAAATCCAGCGGCATGACGCGAGGAATGCCGCCGTGTTGGATTTCTGGTTTCCCGGCGCTCCCCAGCCGGGAAAACCGCATGGAAGGCCGCGCCAACGGCGCACCCAACCCACCGTCGCCGAGAGAATGAAACACACCCGCCCTGACGCCTTCTCCAGAATCAAGAAGTCATGCCCTGGCCCCAGGCATTCGCCCGCCCCGCCTGCACCGTCGCCCTGGTGCTGATCTTTGTTTCTCGTTAACTTCGCCAGGGTCCCCAAAAGGTTTCTACGTCGGGAGCAGGGTGCCCATTGGCACGGAGAGCGGCCACAATCTGGCCACGGTGGTAGGCATCGTGTACCAGCATATGCACCGGGAGCAACTCGTCAGCGGCATGTGGCAACCGGTCAACTGGTCCACCCGCGAGGACCTCCTCAATCAGGCTTTCTTCCGCGCCGAGCCACACCTCACGTACATGGCGCAAAAATGCATGATCTGAGTCTTGACCATTCCAGGCGGGGAGTGAGGCACGGAGCGCGCTGGCCCGGTCAGCGTTCAAATGAGCCAACCACTTACACACGTCGAGGGCGAGGTGCTGAAGATGTTGTCCAATCGGCATTCCAGCCGGCACGGCTGCAAGGAGGGCATGCACGGGGATCACGTCGAGAAGGGCCGCGTTGGCTCCCATGTTCCGCGTCCACGCTTCACGGAGGAGTTCTGGCGTCTGCATACGTCAAGGTAGCGTGCCGCGTTCCAAGGCCGTGGCTCAGGGCCAGCCCAGACCGCTGCGGAACCTGGCCTCGCTGGCGGACTCTCTGGGACAGATTCCTGAGCGCAGGTTCTGGTCCCGAGTCTCAGGGCGTCTTGCTCAGGGAGAGACCGCCACCACCGTTGCGGCCTCCCCGGCACGCAGACCGTCAACGTCCGGCGAACCCTCCACGTCGTCGCCCTGGTGCCACCCTCTGCCCCCCTGATGTTGACCCTGGCCCCCCCCTCTAAAACGAAAAGACCCGCCTGAGCGGGGATTGGGTGCAAGTGATTTTATCGGCGGTGATAATACGAACTGTTTTCTTCATCACTCCAGATCCGGTGATAGGGACGGCGTGAGGATGCCTTGCTCGTGGCCGCATCTGCCGCACCACCAGCCACGCCGCCAAGAAACCCTCCAATCACATAAATAAGCATCGGCAAAAATATAATAAAAGCCTTGAAGGTATATTTCAATGCCATAAAGCTGTAAACCACAATAAATACAGTAACTACTTTAATAGTTCGCCAGATGAACAGTAGGACTTTGACAACATCAGCCCTGGTCATACTCTCCTCCTAATTCTTATCAGATGCACTTAACTGTGCATCTCTAACCCCGAAAGGATCTTGTTCCTCAGCGGTCAAAGAAGCGGTTGGCACTGCTGGTACTGGCTTCAGCTCTGGCTCTGGCCCACGTTCCTCAATCCTGGCATTGATGGTCTCCAAGGGCTGAGGCTCCCGCCCCGCACTGACATCTTCGACAGCCTGGCGCAAGTCGTACAGGTCATAGACCCCAATCTCACGCACCACCAGACCCCAGTAAAACAGCGCTGTGGGATAAAACAGCGGCTCCAGCGCCGTGTTCTTAATGATCTCCGTGATGTTATCGCCGTGGGTGGTAGCAATGAAACTGGCCTTGACGCTGAGGTCCTTGACGGTCTCCGCCTCCAGCCGGGTTTGCAACTCGTCAATGGCAACGTAATGCGCCGAGTTGTTGGCGATGGCCTCCAACATGACCTTATGCTGCTCGGCCTTCACAGGGACAAAGTAACGGTCTGCCTCTCCGATGCCGGGATGCGGCGTGCGCCCGTCACCTGCAACCTCGTTGGACGTGTCCACCACCGTCAGGTTGGCGTCGTACTTCTCGGCGGCAATACGGATGTAGTCACGCAGCAGCGTACTCTTGCCCTTCCCGGCCATGCCCATGATCAGCATCGAGGGGTTGATCTCCACGCATTTCCTCAGCAGCTCGGCCACCCCCACATAGAAGCGGGCCACGCGGATATTGAAACCATCTGTGCCTTTCCCGTCGGCGCTGGGAATGCGGCTGATGCGGTGGCCGGTGCCATCAATCCCGGCGCGGTTGTCGTCGCGGATGTGGTCAATGCGGCTGCGGAGGTCCGTCAGGTGGTTCTGGCCGATGACCAGTTCAGGGTACTGGTGCCACTGGCCGCCGTGCTTGATCTTGAGTGGGCGGCCAAAGCGCAGCTTGACTTCTTCTGTGTCGCTGATGACGGCGGCCAGCTCTAGACGAAGATCAGCAGGGAGAATGCGGAGGAGCTTTGCATAATCCTGCTGAATCCGGTTGTTCACTTCCTCCGGCGTAAAAAGCATGGCTACTTGACCGGGCGCAGGGGCACGCTGTTCTCCAGGATTTCCTCTAGCAGTTCATTGGTGATCCGCTGCTCCTCGCGCGTGGTCAGCTTGAGGCGCATGTTCAGTGAAAATCCAATGGTGATCAAGAGGATCAGCAGCCCCTTGGCGTCATAAATCGCCAGGGCGAACGCGGCCAGGTTGAGCAGGGTCAGAAAAATGTAGTAGGCGCTGAACTTAAAATCAAAACGCCTGGCAACTTTCCCAACCATCGTGCGGTCAATCAAATCCTGATTTATCATTTTAACACCTGCTTTAATCTGTCTAGGGCTTCGTATTGCGTAATCCGCGTATTCTTGCCTGTGGCTTTATTGAACCAGAGAAGCATATTATTAATTTCTTGAACGCTCAGGCGCTCCATATTCGGATTGGGAACTTTGCCTAAATTTCTACCTTTCCATCCTTGATTATCAATAATGATAATTCCATCCGCAGCAGGCGTTTGAACTTCATAGATTGGAACATTGATGACTGCTAAAGAGAGGATGGTGCTTTTTGCGAGGTAATTATAATATTGAATCGTAACCAATTTGACCTTGGTATTCCGCACTCTGTCCAGATAAGTCTGGCGGATACTATTGGCAAGATGGATGTCAAAGATAGTGGGCGCAAAGATCAAAACACGTCCATGAGATGATACTTCCAGCGCCTCCAGCATTCTTTCGTACTCGCTGTTTTGGGCGGAGGATACCGAGCTGCACAATCCAGCAAGAATGAGAAGACACTTTCTCATAGAATCAGCCGCCGCCCTTGCTGACTGCTCCAGCATAGGAAGCAACACCACCAAGGATTGTTGTCAGAAAGTTGACTGCCGCACCCATGAAAATCATAGCGGCAAGGAAGTAAATAATTGACAGGACAATTTGCATAATCGCGCCACTGATGGAATCAAGAAGCTGAGCGCCAATATCAACAAAGCTATCAAGATAGCCACCCAACTTTCCCGCAACAGCGCTGTATGCCCTACCAATCACATTTGCCGACTTTTCATCGGTACAGTCCACACTTTCTCCATCTGTGGCAGACGCGGCTCTGGCTTTACATGCGGCCATTTCTTGGCGGGTCTGCTCGTAAAAATCTTCCTCGACAAGTCCAGCTCCAGCACGGTCCCAATTGGCAGCAAATCCACTCTGCGAGATAAATGCCTTGGTGGCTTCGGCGGGTTTGATAAAAGCCCGGTCAATCGCACTGTAAGCCAGCAGGGGAATCATAGCCGTAACGATGATGGCTCCCAGCGTACTGCTGACGCAGGCCCAAATCGCTGTCGTCTGTCCCCACATCGTAAATGCAATCGCCAGTGGCAATACGTAACCGACAGCAAGAACAATAAACCCAGCAATAGCAATAATACTGGCATACATAACGGTAAATCCAGAGAGGGCGATAGCCCCAGCCCCAATACGAGATCCCGTTTTGGCGAGAACTTTGGTGCTGCTCTTAAGAGCAGCACCTGTGCCAAGAGCTTTAGCGCCGTAGGCCGCTGCCGTGGTTCCCATAGTCGCCACTTCTGCAACCGTGCCAATCATACTCGCCATTTGAGTACCAGCATCATCAATTTTTTTATTGAGGTCTTTGGTGAACATCCCATTGGAAGCAGTGTAAGTGGCATTCCATGAGATAATCACACCTTGATGGATAACACTGACAAGGGTGAGCATGATGGAGACGCAGACGGCCTGAATAATTGTTGCACGCATTTCTTTGTAGTTATTCCGCCCAAGTCCTTTCCAAAGCTGAAAAAAGAATCCCGCAATAGCGATAGCAGACGCCAGCTTTTTAATATTCGGGCCAATGCCCGACTGCTTTAATTTCAAATTGAGATCATTGACCATTTCGAGAGGATTGCCCATAAAAACTTTCTGGTAGGTGTCAAACGTGCCCGCATCTGCCATACCTATCAAAGCCAGGAACAGCAAAGGAACGAGAAAGCGAGAGAGTTTCATCAATTCCCCACAGGGTCCAGCTTGATTTCAGAACCGATGATCGAAGACATATTGCTGTAAGCAGCTTTGATCTCGCGCTGGTACTCAGCCGCCTCCGCTTTATTGTCGGCCACCATCTGTTCAACCTCCGCCTTGAATTTTTCCTCGTTGCGAATGATTTCCTGCTCGCGGTTCTGGCTTTCCAGCATCAATTGGGTGTTCGTCATCACCTGCTGCTGGGCGACTTCGGACAACTGATTCAGGAGCGCCACCGACATGGTGGCCTCCTGTTTCATGGCCTCGCCTGTGATCTGCACCAGCACTTCGCCGACTTCTCTTGAGCTGATGGCCGAGGCAGCGTCCTCGGTGTACTTGTCCACCAGACCTTTTTTCAGAGGCGTGCCGATCACGTTGGTTGCGGTGTTCATTGCCTGGGCGGTGTTGGCCTCCAGAGCGTCCGTGGTCTGCTTCTGGATCTTCTGCGCCTTGTAAGCGTTCTGAACCCCACGGGCCGCGTTCATGGCGTCACTGGCCCGCGCCACGCCGTTTGCCAGAGCTAGGGAAGGGTTGTTGGCGATGGCCTGATCTGCAACCGATCCGACACTGCCATCAGAGTAATTCGCGTTCAGGGACTTGCCTTTGCCGAGACTCTTGAGGGCCGAACCATAGAGGGCTTGCCTGAACTCCCCGTAGCTGGTTTCCATGCCTTCATTCACCCGTTTCAGCACGTCGTTCAGCCCGCCGAGATTGCCCATATTTTCCCCGGCGTAGTTGGCGAGCTGGCCCATATATTTCCCGGCAACATCTTTGGCAAAGCTTTCCCAGTCCCCATTCAAAAGTTTGTTGTTGATAAAGCCGTGGATGCTCTGCAACTGGCACAGCCACTGCATCTTTTCCCCAAACTTCCCGGTGTCAATGACGCCGACGCCCTGGACGTTGCCGCTGGCCGCCCCACACGCCTGCTGCAAGACGTTTCCCAGATTGTCCCAGCCATTGGCGGCGCTGGCCATGCTGCTGAGCAGCCCCACGGTCACTGCGGTCAAGATCGCCCCATGTCTCATAGGTAGCCTCCAAATTTGTCCAGCACGAGATGCTTGACACCCTTCAAAACGTCGCCACCTGCACGCTCGATGTAGGGGGTTTTCTCCGCAACCTCGTCGTTCCCAGAGTTGAACATCCACAGGGCCAGCTTGCTTTCCCGCACCTGGATCACGTCGCCCACCCGCGTTCCGGCCCCGCCCGCCTCTCCACTGGCCTGCACGAGCAGGGCGAACTCGCTGTATTGACCCACAACGTTGTTCAGGGTGGGCAAGATTTCCTCCATGACTTCGGGCAGGCTCAGCACCCGCACCACGTCCCTGGCCACGTCCTTGCTGTAGCGCCCAATGAACAGGTGCGAGAAACTGTCCCGCAGGTCGCCAAAATGCGCTGAGGCCGTCGCAGACTGCGTCCCCATGCCAAAGGACACCCCAAAGGAACGGAACACCCGGAGCATCCGTTTCACGGCGTCCAATTCATCCTCGGTCTGCACCTGGTTCTCGAACTCGTCCATGAACACGAATTTCTTGATGCCGCGCTCGTACTTCTTGGCGATAGACCAGATGGTGTTTTTAATGATGTGGTTGGCCACCCGCTTCATCAATTCATCGTCCTCTGGAATGCCGTAGATGGAGAAGTACAGTCGGCGGGCCTGGAGGCTCACGTTGCTCTGGCAGTCCACGAACGGGGCAACCGGGCTGGAGCCGAGGGCTTTTCTCAGGCGCACGGCGGCGCTGCGCGCGGCGAGGGTCACCTGGGGTTCCATGCGGCGGCCATCGTCGGTGTAGTTCTCGATGATGGTCAGCATCCGGTACAGGTCCGACATTTGCGGCGCGCGGTCCTCCTGGGCGAACTGAACGTAGATCGCCATGATCCCTTCAATGATCGCCACATCTTCATAGCCCTTCTCGCGCAGGTCGTTCACGGGCGGCTCGACGAAGATCCGCACAAAGGACATCAGGGAAGCCAGCTTGTCGCCGTCTGGAAGGGTGGCCCCTTCCTCCAGATCAAAGACGTTCAGGCGGGTCTCCGATCCATACCCAAAATTGATGATCTGCGCGTCCTGAATGGATTTGAAGAAAGACTCGAAGTCCTGCTTGGCATCGGTCACGAGCAACACCGCGTCCGGGTACCTGGCCAGTTCGGCGTTGTAAAGCGACTGCACCAGCACCGTCTTTCCGCTCCCGGTGGGGGCAAAGACGCAAAAGTGCGCCGTGATGGTGCTTTTCGTGAACAGATCAAACCGGATCAGGGACTTGTCACGGTTCTGGTAGGTGATCGCGCCCTCGTCAAAGCCCTTCCAGGGGCTGACTGGGGGGAAAATGTCGACCACGTTGCTGGTGTACGGGCTGAACTGGAATCCACTGAAGCCTCCAGCGAACGGGGCAAGAGAGAAATACTGCGCTTCGGCCTGGAAACCGTAAGTGATCGGCAGGCCCGCGCGCAGGCGTGACATGTTCCCCCTGGCCTTGCGTTTCATGATGTCCAGTTCGTCTTTGGTCCCGGCCACCAGCACCATGGAGACCGCCGCCTTAAAGCGGGACTCCAGCCCTTCGAGCCGCTGGGCCATCTCGATTTGTTCCAGCAGGTTGACGGCCTTGCCGTTGGGAATCACGCCAGGCGAACGCACCCGCGTCCACAGATCATTCTTTTTCTTCTCCAGCTCGTTGGACACGTCGTAATCACTTTCACGCTGGGCCTGCACCACCACGTAATAGGTGCCGTGCAGGTCTTCAGTGATGCTCCGCAGGTAGCCCGTCTCGGTGTATTCCGGCAGGCGGCTGACGCTCAGCACGTCCACGTAGCGGTCTCCAGCGGCGTAGTACCCGGCGTCCAGGTTGCTCCCCACGCTGGCCGTGAGCTGGCGCATCAGGGTCTGCTGGTCCGGCAGCCCCCGGCGGCTGCTGCTGATGGACCGCTCCTCCTGGGGAACAAAGGCAGGTGCAGTAGGCCAACCGGGATTGAGGTACAGAAAGCACTCGTCGAACACGTCTTGCTGCTTCATCGCCGTGGCCCGGAAGCCGCTGGCGTTCATCTGGGCCACTGTCCCGGCCTGAAGTGAGAGCGCATTATTCACGGCGTCCTCAATTTCTCTGGCACTGGGGGCGGTGTCTGCCGTGAAGCGGTCTTCCCTGGAAGGCGTGACGGTCACCGTGGCGAAGAAGCGCCAGTGGGACACCTCCCCTCTGCTGATCTTGCTTTCAAGCAGGGCGGCGCGGGCGTGGGTCAGCTCCCGGATCACGGGGTCCGGGCAGGCGTCGGCGTACCTGCGCGTGTCGGCCACGGCGTCTTCGTGCGCGCCCCGCAGACTGGTGTAGGTGGTCATGGTCTCGCCGTCGGGAATGGCCAGGTCAAACACCGCCTTGAGGCGGGCGCTGCGGCGTAACAAATTGTCAGGGGTGAAGTGGATGTGCGTGGGCGGTTCAAAATAAAAGCCGTACATCAGCCTTCCATCGGTCAGGACCAGCACATCCCTGTAAAGATCCCAGTACGGCAAAACCCTCCCGAAAGAGGATTTGCCTTCACCGAGATTATTCTTCTGTTTTCGTTTTCCGAACACGGCGGGTTCTCCTCTCTAGCCTTCTTGTCCTCGCCATCTCCTGCGCCACCTGCTTTTCAATCTGGTCAAAAGAGTGGCCGATGGTCATTTCACGGGTGACGATCAGAGGGACTGTGTTTGTATCAACGTCTGGAACGTAATAGTCAACGCCGTTGAGCCACCAGTTCAAGAAGAACTCGACGAATTTCGGATACGGATAGAGCCGCTTCTTAATGGCAAAATTGACAAACCACGCCGCAACCGTGCAGAGAAGAATGAACAGCAGGCGCATTGTTGGATTGGGAATCACCTTATTGGCAATCTGACCGGACAAGTAGAAAGCAAGGCCAAGCGCCACAAGATCAGAAAGATCAAGAAAAGAAACAAATCCAACCCGTGCATTCGTCAGATAACAAGGATGGCGAAGTGGGTGGTCTTGTTTTGGAGTGGCCTCTCGTCCGGTCATTTCAATGTTTCCTTATGGGATGGGGGGAACGGCGACGGTGCAGCCTGAACCAAAAAGTGCGGTAGCAATGGTGCCGGCAGCCAGGATGATGATGCCCCCGATGACGCCGTTTTTAAGGCTCTGGAAAGCGTTTTGCTCGCCCATGAGTTTGTTCCAGCCGAACATCAGGACGACGATGGTTCCAGCAGCCCCGAGGAGGACAGGTGCTGACAACTTGGTGACCAGCCCGCACGCCAAGTTCGTGATCTTCGTGAAGTCCTGGGCCGCGCCAAACGAAACGGCGAGTGCCACAACGATGGCCAGCAGGGCAATCTGAGTGCGAACGGTCAGGAGGGCGGGCTGAGCTGAGAGGGCGCTATCGCTCCTCCCGGTGAGCAATGCGGGGGCAGTCTGCGCGGTTTCAAGCATTCTTGGTGTCCTCCTGGCAATCTATACACTTGTATGACTACCTTTAAACTTTAGCACAGATTATGTTTATGATAAGATATTTATATGACAGATAGTCCATTAGAGGCAGTCCCAACACAGGCCATCGAAACGGCTTCTCCTCGTAATTCTCATGTAAATGAGACATGGGACACGGTTATTCAGAGCTACCAGATGAAACTTTCTGAATTAGGATTTGAACCAGAAGATATTCCCGCTCCAGAATCTCCAGATTTTCCTAACTTTTTGCACAGGTTGACTGGTAAAGATCCCGCGCTGTCCGCCGAACTCTCAAGAAAAATGAGGGCGTTCAAAGATCAAGGCAACCTGCCATCCGCCAGTGCTTCATCAGGCCGAAACCGTAGGCGAAATGCCAAACGCTCAGCTTTGATGCGGCGGGAAGGGCAGGGCTTCGTCTACGACAAGAAAAAGGCTCCTCTTTATGGCCTAACGGCTTTATTACTGGGAATTGCCCCACTGATGTACTTTCTATCGCGCCCAACAAGTCAGGCTGCTGGTCTTCAGGGTGTTCCAACATCACAGACAGCAAGGAAAAGTGACGCCAAGCCGAAGGACGCCAAGATCACGCCGGGCACTTCAAGGAACTCTGGCGCTGGAGAGACTGGCCTGGTTGCTCAAGCTTCTGGCACGGATGCTGGGGCCGGGGCTGGCACTGAAGGTGGGAAGGGTGGGAGCCGCCCGGTCAAGCCGAAGGGCAAAGACAACCTGACGGCCTTTGCGGGTGAGCAGGGCGCTGGTGGCGCGGCTGCCAAAAATGGAAGCAGCAAAGGCGTCACCATCACGCCCCCAGTTGTTCCCGCTCCTCCGGTGTCCAGCTCGCCCACGCCCCCTGTGAGCGATGTGTACCGTCCCGTCGCCGCGAGTCCCGCTCAGAGTTTTGGAAATACCATCCCCGCTCAGCAGGCGGCCCCACAGCCCACCCCAATCGCTTATGAACCCCCGCCGCCTGCTCCAATCGCCTACGAACCCCCGCCCTCTGTGTCAGAGGAACCCACGCCCATTGCTTCAGCTCCCGCCCTGGCTGCGACAAGTCCAGCTCCATTTGCTGCGGAGGCCGCCCCTCAGACAGCGGTACAGGCCACCCCCCGGCCTACAGCGCAGGGCGCACCTCAACCATCCCCCCGGACTGGTTCAACCGCTCCCACTCTCAATCAAGATGCGTCGTTCGGTTCAGACATCAATCAATCTGCCCCGTCGGGGAACGCAGCGCCGGTGGCCTACGCTCCTCCTGCACGCCGGGCGTCCAGCGGACTGATTTACGAGCGTCAGCGGCCAGAGACTCCCCAGGCGTCACTTGAAGCAGTGACCAGTGCGGCGGCTCCGGCACAAAGCGTGGCTCCAGTTGCGGGCGAGGGACTGACCTTTGGAGGAGTGGGTTCATCAGCATCAGGAAGCGGTGACGTGACCGCGCAGAACACGGTCCCGGCTGAAACGCCCTTCGGTGGGACGGCCACCAATGCGGCCTCCAGACTGGGCGCGCTGGGACCGTATAAGAATCTCCAGCAGGTGCCGGTGCGGCTGGTGACGGCGGTGTACGCACTGACCGGCGGCTCGGTCCCGGTGGTGGTGGTCACGGCGGACGGCGGTTCCTTCGTCGGCGTCGGCACGATTAACGGTCAACTGGCCCGCGTGGACATGACCTTCCGGCGCTACATCGACGCAGGGGGCCAGGTCTTTGAGATTGACGCCCTGGCGTACTCGGTGGAAGGCAAGAACCTGACCCAGGGTGTTCCGGCGCGCATTGAGCCGATTGCCCCCACCTTGGCGCTCGACGCGGCTCAGAACGGTGCCAACGCCCTGCAAGGGGCCGTTCAGTCGGCCCTGAGTGCGAACGCTGGCAACGGCCCCAAGATTGCCATTGGCGACGGGGCGGCGATTGCTTCAAACGCCCTGCCCCCGCTGTGGCAAATCCTGGCGGGCGGCATCGGTGAGACCTTTGCGCTCCCCAAGGCCACCCAGTCCATTTCGCGGGCAGCCAAGGTGGACAGCAACACCCAACTCACGCTGATTGTCGGCATCGGAGCGGGGCAGTAAATGGTGATTCCGGCTGAATATGGGGTGCTGACCGTGGGCGTATGGCTGGCTGTGGCTGCCGCGCTGGGCACGTATGCGTTGGGCCACATGCTCCGTCGCCAGACCGTGCCCATGACTCTTCTAGTTGTCACGGCAAGCATGGTCATGGGCGGCATTGCATTTTTCCCTGGTACTTACATGAATCACTCTATTGTCAATGTTTTGAAGCTGTTTACAGTTTTTATCGTTTTCGATCTGATTGTGGTGAGTCTGGTGTTGAGATTTAGAAAAACAACAGTCATGTCATAAGAGACAAAAATTAGCATCATCTGGACGTTCAAATGAGACAGCCACCATCACCTATCCACTTCATTTCGTCAGGGCCACCAGCGACAGATGACAGATGTACGTGGTGTTGCCCGTGCCCTGACCATAACGGCCCAAGAGGGTCAGCAACTCGGTCTGAAAACGCAGCGCGTCCTGGTGGTCAAGTTGGGGAAAGCAGAAGTGATCCAGCAGCACCTGCTGGGACGCCGCATCTGCCTGCCAGATCTGGCCTGGCCCGGTGGCTCCCACCACTTCACCCCAGTGGGCAAATTGCACGCCCCACTCCGTGGAAAGCCGCTGGGCAACAGCAACCTGGCTGGCATACGACAGTTCCAGATACGGCGCGTTGATCATTCGCAGCAACTCGGTCAGGTCACGGGCGGGCGTCAGGGCCTGTGGAATGAAGAAGTGATCCGCAGCCGAACGGTAGTGCCGGATGACTCGCCCACGTCGGCGGTCTTCATGCGCCACAGTCAGTAAACCCAGACGTTGCCACGCCCGTACCCGGTACAACACCGAGTTGGCGGGCCTGCCCAGAGCGCGGGCAGCATCTGCCACGGTAGACGGGCGTCCAAAGAAGGGTCTGAACCAGGTGCGGGCCTCCCGGTCCAACAGCACCTGGGCGGCGCGAACGTCAGAGAGGGTCACGACTTCGGCAGGTGAGGCAGTCCGTTGCATCTCACCTCAGTTTACGGGGACCCTTGCTCCATGCCGACTTCGTTCCCCCTTTTCACGCCCCAGCGCAGATGGACGGTGGCTGGGCTGCTGTTGGCCCCACTGGTTCTGGCTGGTCTGGGGCTGATGCATCCACACCACCTTCGCGCAGACACGGCCACGCACTGGACGGCCATGCATCTGGCACTGATGCCCGTGTTTCCCTTGCTTGGCGTCAACCTGTGGTGGTTGCTGTCGGGTGTCTCTGGCCACACCCTGTCCGGTGTGCTGGCCTGGGTGGCCCGTGTGCTGGCTTTCGTGTACATCGTGTATTACGGGGCACTGGACGTGCTGGCAGGTGTGGGGACGGGCCGCCTGACGTTGCAGGGTCAGGACGCTTCGGCCATTCGGCTGCTCTTTGCGGAGGGCAACGCGCTGGCGGCCGTGGGCGTGTGGGCTTTTCTGGGGGCCAGTCTGCTGACCTGCGGCCTGCTGATGGTCCGACATGGTCTGCGTCTGTGGCCTGGCGCAGTGCTGTTGGGACTGAGCGCCATCTCTTTCCTGAGCAGCCACATCTACGCACCTTATGGTGTGCTGACCATGCTGGTCATGGGTCTAGGCATGGCCCTGTTGTCTGGCCTTCAATCGCCAGCGAAACAACCAGGGCTGCCTGCCCAGGAGTGAAGGCAGACGCGGTGTTCTGCTTTTCACCCCTTCGTTGTCGGGTTGGGGTATACCCCAACCTGATGTCAGGTCGACGGCTGAAAACTATAACCTCATCCGACACTCGACTTTCCGAGTGAAAGTTGAAAATGGCTGGCCTGAATAAGACCTGATAGAGCTGCGCCACGTCGCCCTTTCCATCAGGCAAAATATGGTCATGATCGTACCTGGCCTTCCTCAATGGCAAGTGGTGTTGCGCTGGGACGATGGGGTGCGGTCCACAGTGCTGTACATCGGTTCGCTGTGGATCGGCCCCATGAGTCAAGGGGTGCATCAGTTGGCACTGGCCTGCTATACCCAGCGCCGAATCACTGAGCTGGGCCTTCCTGAACAGATGTCGTACCTGATTCTGCATTTTACGCCTGTTCAGATCGCCGCCGAAGATGTGACGTTACGCGCCAGCGCGTGACGGGTAGACAGGCACCGCTCATCCTTTCCTGTATGTCTCTACACCCCAGTCAGAGTGGCGCTTTCGCTCCCGTTCGCGCTGCCTGAGCGCTCCACTGTCGTCATCCTCCTGATCCAAGTCCAGCGTTCTGCCCCCGCCTCGGCACTCCTGCTCATTGCCTTAGTCTTGGTGCATTCCCAGGTCACAGCTCAAGTGCCACTCCCGTGCATGCGTCTGGTCTTCAGGACCAGATAGTTTCCAGAGATCCATCTGGGACAGCAATTTCAAGCTTTCGCCCAGAGTGAGGTGGCCCTCTCATCTTGTGCAGCCCGACGTGAGGACGGCAGTTGTGACAAGCCCGCAACACGCGTGTCTGCGGTGGTCCAATGCTGTGTCACCCGTTTGGACGAGGACTGAGCCGGAGGCCCACTGGTCTGTGGCAGCGCGAAACCTGCACATTTCCTCGCATCAAGATCTTCATGAAGGTGGCAGCGATTTCAAGAGAGGGCAAAATTCCACATCTCTGTGGGGCAAGATAGTATTAGAATTCTGAGGTTTTATGAAGAAATTTCTAGTTCCCCCGGTTTTACTTGGTCTGGCCGTTCTTCTCGCCTCCTGTGGTGGTGGCGGCGATTCCACTCCTTCGCTCTCTTCCAAATACGCCCTGACTGTCAATGTCACCGGCGTGGCCAGTGCACCAGTCAAGGTCATCAACACTGGCAACAAGGCCATTGTCTTCAACGGCCCCCTCGCGGGCAGCAAAAGTTTTGGTGATCTGGCCGCCGGGAGCGTGTTGAGCGTGCAGGGTGGCGCGGTGAACGGCTCTCCCACGCCCGCCATCCAGAACGTGACATTGGACGCCGATAAGAGCGTGACGCTGGAATACAAGCCTCAAACCACTGCTGCTCCCATCACGGCCAATCTGATTCAGGGAACCGTCCAGGGCTTTGGCTTTGGAGCGGAGGCCGTTTACCTGACGAACGCGGATGAACTGAACAAGGACAATGCCGGACAGATCAGTGGCGCTGGGCAACTGACCCTGTCACTTTCAAAGGTGCCCTCGGCTTATGGCCGTTTCCCCATTATTCCGCCTGGCAATTCCAATTGCACGTTCCAGGGAACGGCAACATACAATCCACAAATCAGTGTTTTTACCCGCCTGCTTGCCTTTAGCGGTCAGGATGATCTGCTGGGGGAAATCACCGAAGTGATCGTCTCTGGCAGCTCTTTAAAAGACAGTGTTGTGGCGAGGCTTTACAGCGAGAACGCCGCAACAGTCAAAGGAGCAGTCAATTGCCCTGACTCTGCTTTTGGCCTGAATTACGATCTTCACCTTAAACAGGGCTGGAACGCGGTGGAGTACCAGAAGGCGGGAAACACCAACACACTGCGTGATCTGGGACCACAAGTCCTTGCAGAGTTGCGGGGCGTACCAGCCCTCCCGTCGGTCTACATTGAACTTCAGGACAGCAACTTGAATTTCATCGACGACAAGGAAATCGGGGTTGATACGGTGTTCTTCCAGGACGGCGGTTACAGCGGATCAGTGGCACTGTCGACCAATGTTCCCGGTCTGACCGTGGAACCTAAAACTCTGGTCTTTAATCCCCTGCCTAAACTGAACGCGCAAGGCTCAAGGGGAGGATACGGCGTTGTCAATGCCCTCGGTTTAAAATCCCAGGCTCTCAAGAAGAAGCTGATTTTCAAATATACAGGAAACCAGAATCTCTCTGTGCCCTTCGATCTCCTTCTCAAGGAGGCAGATGGCAAACTGGTAGGTCAGAAAAGCGGCAATCTTGGTGTTAATCGCCCCGATATTAATCTGCGTGTTCAGGCCACAGAGCTAGAGCTTGCCCCCAGTAGTACCCAAACCATCTACGCTGAACTCTATAGTGTAAGCAATTTCAATAACAATGTGCAACTCAGTGTGAGTGGCCTTCCTACTGGTGCAATGGCTACTCCGGTGAATGTAAATTTAAATGGTTACGGCTCCGCGCAGATCATTCTGACCAGCGACGCATCGTTAAAAGCGGGAATCTACCCCATCAACGTGGTTGCCACAGGTGGTGGAAAAACCGTAACAGCGGCCATTAACCTTACAGTTCCTACACCCAGTGTCCGCATCAATGTCCGGAATCCTTCACGTTCTCTCGCACAGGGAGAAAGAGGAATTATCGAGGTGGCCGTGGAAAGTAAGGATGGTTTTACCGGGGCAACGACATTGCGGGCGACTGGTCTGCCCGCTGGAGTCACGGTAGCGCCAATCAGTTTACAGGTTGTGCGTGGTACGACAACTACAGTGGGAATGCCCGTCATCGTGAGCGCAAATGCCACTGTGGGGACGGTCCAGTTCCAAATCACCTCAGCGGACCTCCGTCCCAATGAATCCAACAGCAATACCTTTTATCTGGCTGTCAGACCAGCCCGCATACCACTCAATCTTCCAGATGCCTCATCACTTGTCGCTGATCATAAGGGAATCTGGGTGATATCATCATTCTATGATCAGCAACAGCTTAGAAACGTCGGTAGATTTACACATCTGGTTGATAACAAGATCGTCGCCGCAGTCAATCTGAATGATGATCCGTCGTTTTCTCGCTTGGTCAAAGATGGAACTCTCTTGGTATCACACTCCCTTACAGGGGGAGCTTATATAGTGACCGACCAAGGCGTTCAGTCTATAAAAGGCGTACCTGCCGAATACAATTTTGTTACTTATAACGCGGCGGCGGATGATAAGGGGCGCATCTGGTTTGTCAGTCCAATGGCAACTGCAACCGGCGGGATGGCATACATTCTCGCGTGCTGGAATCCATTGACTAGTCTGGTTAAATCAATTCCTTACGAATCTGATCTAAATGGATCGATTTATCCTGTTGCGAGCAATGATGGAAAACATATCGTTTTCCGGTCATCTTACTCTAAAGATATTCTAAGTGTAGATACCACGACTGACAAAACAAGCAATCTTGAGGGGGTTAGTCCTTCCGAAGCAAGCTCCTTGGCCCTTAGAAATGATGGGTTGATCTATTTTACGCAGGCTGGTCAACTCAGCCGCATAAATGCGGATGGTACCACGACTACTTTTCAGAACAAAGATTCCATTACGGAACTTATCGGATTTGATCGCAAGAATATCAATATTCTCTGGGCGATCACTCAATCTGGAATCAATAAAATTGACATCACAACCAATCAAGCCTCTATGATCGAAATGGATGCCGTCAAGAGCGGAGTTCTACTTTTTGATGGTGGAATCGGTACACTGACTTCAGAGAATTTTAATGGCACTGGTGTCATCAATTCCTTTCTGACCATTCTTCGCTAACAGAGACGGGCCATGACTTCGCGCAGCAGCCCGCGCCAGGGGCAAAATCTCGCTCTTGCACATGAGGGGTCAATCGCCCAAAGACAAATTAGGTCGTGCAGCAGGCGCTTACTGAGAAATCCAGCACCAATCGCCGGATCACGCATTGGAGCCAGTCGGCGCTCAGAAAAGTTCACTGGGAACGTTCAGGAATTTCTGTCCGAGCCGCGAGGGATCAGTTGATCAATATCGTTACCGCAGGTTCTGGTTCTCAGACTTCGCCTGGTTTGGTCAGTACGGCCTGGCGATCTGCCAGTACTGGGTCAGCAGGCCCGTCATGGCAGCAGCGTTTTTCGGGTCCGTTACGATCTGGTAACTGGTCTTGCCAGAAATGATGATCGGGCCGCCCTGCACGACAATCAGACTGTTGGTAAAGTTCGCTGGCATGGTGTAGACGGCTGCGCCCACAGCTTTGAGCGGCTTCATGTTCTGGGCAAATTTGGGAGAGGTCATCACCCGCACCCTGATGGCCCGCTGCTGGGTCAGTTGCAGGATGCCCCGCTGGAACTCGCCACTGCCAAACGTTACGCCGTACAGGTCTACGTTGCCCCTAAGCAGTCCGAGGACGGCTTTGGTGTCGGTGGTGGTGGTGATGGGGGCCTGCGCCTGGGCGGTGGCCGTCAGCAGCAGCGCAAGGATGGAGAGGGTTTTCATGGGCGCTCCTTAAAACGGGTAGTCGATCAGTGGGACACCACTGACGCGCGGCACTTCGTACCCTTCCGGGACGCTCTGCCAGGTGAAGTGCGTTTGAAGTCCGGCATAGGGCAGGCCCAGGGCGAACTCTTTAATCAGCACGGGCGCGGGCAGCGGCACCACAACCGGGGGAATCTGGATGGAGACAGTGTTGCCGGTGGCCATGTAGATCATCTGGCGCAGGGGCTTGGCCGCCACAGCTTCAGGCAGGAGCTTGACGGTAGGCCGCGTCCACGCCGTGAACAAGTTGGTGTAGCCGAACCGCTCGTAGAGGGGCGACGGCTGCTGCGGGAACGTGCGCTTGAACTCCTCAAGCTTCCACACGCCGGGCGGGTTGGGATTGGCCAGCACATCGGTCAGGGCGGGCAGGGTATGCACCCGCAGGGGCAGGGTGACCGCGTTCCCGGTCAAGCCCTGGGCGTAGTAGACCGGGGCGGTGGCCGCGAACACGCCGCCCAACCTGGTTCCAGCGTCCTTGCCCTTCTGGGCCAGGGTCAGCAAGTCAGGCTTGAGGGTCTGCGTGGGGGCCACCAGCGCCCCCGTGAGCAGGGTGTCCCACAACAGGGGGAAGAACTTTGCGGTGGGCTTGATGGCCTCCAGAATGTCTTTCTGGTAGTCGGCCTGGTAGTCCTTCTCGGCAGTGAGGGTTGCGGCCCCCACCCGCTTGACGGCCTCGTCATACCGGAAGGCAATCGGCCTGGGCGCAAGCGGATTTAAGGTCTCCTGATCGCCCTCAACGCAAAAGAGTTTTGTTGTTCCCAGGTAAAAACAGGTGCCGGGGAGATACATCAATGTCAGGTCTAATTTTGAGCCAGCACAGTAATCCGTGTTCGGGACGTTCGGCAGGATAGAATAAGTGTCCATATTCAATTCATCTTTAATATCTTGCCTGGGGATTTTTCCTGCCAATTCTTTAGGATACATTGAATCTTCGGTATTAATAATAAACTCTGGCTTAACCGCTTTTTGATTCTGCCCAAAGTCTATGGTGCAGTGCGAGAGATTCATAAAAGGGCTGTTGAGATTGAGCATGGCCCGCCAGTAGTAACGGTCCTCAAAACGCTGCCATGCTTGCCGCAGGTCTTGACCGACACGAAGCGTTTCATCACTCAAGCTGTACGGCACACTGTACTGGTACTTGCCGCAGCCCGCTTTGTCCTTATCGTTCCTGGACTTTGCTGCACATGCCTTGTACTGTTTGAACTTCTCAATATTGATAAATGAGGCGTGTGGAATGGGCCGGATGCTGGACGTGTCGTAAATATTCTGACGGTCATACTTCGGGGCTTTCTCGGTTGTCGCGGCTGTGGCGTGGCCCGCCAGCAGCAGCCCCAGGAGGACAAGCGGCCATCTCATTTGAGGATGACGCCCACGTACTTGCGTGCAGTGGCCCTGGTGGTGGTGTCGGCTTCGATGACCACGAACATCAGAACTTTCGGCCCAGCCTGCTCAAGCACCCGCTGGGGCACTTCTACCGTTCCCTTGAATGGAGCGGCAGCGCCGACAGGAAAGTAACCTTTGAGAATGCTCAGATCGCTGACGGGCACGTTCTTGACGCGGAGAGAGGTCTGGGCCGTATCGAGGGTGTAGGTCTTGCCTGCGGCGGCCCCGCTGAGTCCCACGGTGTACCTGAGCGCCTGGTTGTTCGGCATCCTGGCGTTGCCTTCCAGGTTCACGGTCAGGGTCAGTGCGCCATTGGTCCCAACAAATGAAGTTGGCCGGGCCGTGGCAGGTGCCGCCTTGACCACAGGGGCTGAAACGGGCCGAGCTGGAACTGTGGGCGGCTTGACCACGGGGACTGGTGGCTTCGCAGTTACAGGCGGTTTGGCCGCTGGAGCTGGGGGTTTCACGGCCTGCACAGGTGGTTGAGCGGCTGTGGCCGGGGCTGGCCTGGGGGCCGGGTTCTTGATGGTGTAAGACAGCACGCCGCTCCCCTTGTCGGTGAGGTCCACCAGCACTTTGAGAATGACGGGAGAGGAATTAGGACTTGCCGCCGTCTCCCCTGATGCTGATTTCTCTGCCTTTTGTTCAGCAGCCGTCAGCAGCCGAAAATTGATTGTGGCTGTGCCGCCCGCCTGAAGCGCGTCGATGTAAACGACTCTTCCATCGTATCGATCAATGCTCGCCAGCACGGCGTCTTGCTTGCTGGCATTGATCCCGATACTCTGAACCCTGGACGGAAAAACCAGCACGATCTGATAGTTCGTGCTGGCGGTCATCTTGACGGCGCTGTTTCCCGTCAGTTGATTGGTCGTGAAAATGGTTTGCAGGCCAGTCTTCACCACGGGCGCATTGCCCGGCGTTGCTGGTGCGGCGCTGATTCTGGCCACACCATTTGGAGCGGGCGGCTTGCTGGGCGTCACCGCTCTCTGCGCTGGCGCAGGCGTCGAGGCCACCTGCGGGGACGACGCCTGACCGTGCCCCAGGCAGAGCGTCAGGGCCAGGGCGGTCCAGGAAGATGCTTTCGTCATTCACGTATTTTGACACGAATATTCTGAGTAAATCTCAAATTCTCAATGAAATGGCTCAAAAAACACCCTGATCAATGTCATCATCTTGATCTTCTGTGTCAAGGTCTAGAGGTAACACCACCTGTGGCACTGGAATAGGCGCGGAATCTTCGCCTGTTTCAGCCTCTGCTGGGGGCGGATTGACGGGCGCTGTGGCCGGGGACACCGCAGCGGTTTCTGCACCGGCTTCCGGCGCGTGGCCAGCGGTGGCCGGGGTCTCAGTAACAGGGGAAGACTGCGCCTGGACGCCAGCCTCTGGCTCGGCCTGGGGCGCTTCGGTGGTGACCGGCGGCCCTGTGTCTGACCGCCCTGTGCCTGACCGCCCAGGGGGTCTGGGCGCGGGGGACTGCTGCGCGCTGGCGTGTTCCTTGAACCGCCACGGCTCCAGTCGGTGGGCCAGGATGGGGGGAAAGTCGTTGCACAAGATGATGCTCTTTCCGGCCCCCAGCATGGCGAACTCACTCGCGGAGATCAGTTCGCGCTCGGTCATGCGGACGTTGGTGTTCAGCTCCTTGCCGTGTTCCTCTTTGGCCTGGCCCCGGTCCTCCATCATGTACTTGCCACAGGACGCAGACACGAAAGAAGACGTGCCTTCCCGGTCATCATCTGAGCGGTCCACGGCGGGCAGAAAGACCTTGGTGTGGGCGTTCTCCATGATCACGGTCCGGCCTTCCTTGCCCCAGATGTCGCTGAGCTGGGCCAGCGACTGAATGTAGATGCACAGGTAGATTCCGCGTCCGGCCACGGTGCCCGCGTACTCCGCGAGCAGGTTGGGCGAGGCCCTGAACGCCTCGTCAAAGACCGTCAGGATCTTCTGACCCTCCAGGCCGGGATTCAGGTCATAGCGGCGCATGATCGAACGGAAGATGGCGTCGATGACCAGGTTGAACAGGGCGAGGTTCAGGGTCAGTTCGGACTCGCGGAACACCAGATACACCGTCGTCGGTCGGTCCACGATATCGGCGGCCATGAAATCGCTGCCCCCGGTCATGTGCTTGACGCCTGGGGTGATCAGGAAGCTCGCCGCCGTTCTGAGCCGCTGCCAGGAATTGTTCAGGAAGCGGTCCCCGTCTGCCTCATCCCAGTCCATCTGGTCCGGGTCTTTCCCCAGAAACGAGTTCAGCCACCGGGTCACCTGCGGGTCATTCAGCGCCTGGAGTCTGAGGGCGGTTCCCTTGAGACCGTGCGGCTGGTAGATCATCGAATCCAGAAACGCGACGGTGGGCGCTTCCGAAACTTTGGCCGCCTTGATGAGTGCCGCGAGCGCCGCGCTCGCACGCTGGGCGAAGATGGCGTTCGCACCGTCCTTGTCCGGCTGCATGAACCCGATGGCCGCGCTGAAGATCTGCTCATCGGTCTCCAGCTCTTTGAAAGGATCAAATTGATGGCTGCTCTCCCCACCCGATGGATTGAGAATGAACACGTCCTGGCCCAGCACGTCTCGGCGGTACCCGGCGGTCTGCTCGGCGATCTCGCCTTTGATGTCCACGACGATGGCTGACCCTTCCCAGTTGTACAGGTTGCTGGCAATGCTCAGCCCCTTGCCGCTCCGGCTGGGGCCAACCCACAGAAAATGTCCCAGCTCATTTTTTCCAGCGGTGCCCGGGCGGACCACCAGGGGCTGCTTGTAAGCGAAGCCCACCATCACGCCGTCCCCTTCAAACACCCCTCTGGTCAGCGGCGCAATTTCATCCTTGTGGGCGAAGTGGGCCGTGTGCCGGACCTGGGGCCGACTGTCCTTAAATAGATAAACAAGCCCGCTTCCCACCAGGAAGAATGCGGCGGCAAAAATGCCCTGGCCCAGCATCGTGAAGAAGACGGTGACCCAGAAGACCAGCAGCGCCAGCACCCACCGCATCATAAAAAGTTTGTAATTGACGATCACAGCACGCCGCCAGGAGGCCGGGGGGAGTGCTGACGCGACTCCTCCACCTTGACTGAATTCACCCGCATATCACGGTTGGCCATGACCTCGGGACGCCAGTACAAACCGAATGAAGCGCTGAACAGTCCGAAGATCACCCCGGAGATCAGGGCGCTCTTGACCATCAGCGGAGCGGTCCACGACAACAGCAGGCCACTCCGGCAAGCCTCCGAGTTCAAGCAGGCCGTCCAGAACTTGAAACCAGTGCCCTGCTGGGCCGCCTCGTGCTGCTCACTGTAGACGCTGATGTACTGGGCAAGGGCACGCTCGAAATCCGGGCGAACGCTCATCACCATGAGGAACAGAAAAACCAGTGTGGCCAGCACCCCCAGCCACTTGGTCAGCAGGGGCCTCATATCAAGATAAATCGACTGGAATCTCATTCTGACCACCTCCAACAGCTAGCTTCCAAACTGAATATCAACCGTCCTCTTTTTCTGAGGACCGCCGCTTTCTGTCTCCCGTTCAGCCTGTCTGCCCCCTGCCTTGCCCGGCAGATTTGTTTCACCCTCGTAGTCCTGATTGATCGAGATGGCCCTCGCCGCGTAGGTGACCTGTTCCTGCTCCTCATCACCCACAGCCCTGAGCTGTCCAATGTCCTCCACCGTGAACCGTTCGCTGGTGGGGATAAGAACGTGGGCATGGGGATGCTCCGTGTGTCCCTGTTGCCCGGCATGGACCACGAGCATGTAGTTGTCGATGTTGTTCCTTTCAAGAACACTCCGCGCCCAGCGCTCTGTCTCCTGAGCGGTCATCCCCGTGTTGCCACTGCTCATCACCACCCGGTACAGATGGTCTCCATTCGACTGCTCCAGTCGCCTTTCCAGCTCGCGCCTGCCCTGCTCTCCATCGTCAGCAAGCCGGAACCGTCCCTCTCGCGTGATCACCTCCCGGTTTCCCGGCTCGGCTTCCAGCGTGGGCCGCCGGGTAAAGTAATCAATACTTTTCATGCCGATCCTGGCCTTCACTGCGCCCTGACTGGCCGTCTTGAAATTCATTTTGATGATGGTGGCGATGACTCTTCCTCCTCCATGTCTGCTTGGTTGATGAATGGGTCGTCCACGAGCAAGCGTCTCCAGTTTCCGAAGCCCTTGATGTCCTCTCGCAATTCCTTGTACGTGCTGTCCCAGTTGCGCCGCTCCAGCTCACGCACCCGCTCGCGGTCAAGCTGAGGCGGCAGGATCAAACTGGCCTGAACCATCCGCCGGGCCGTTCCAGCTTCCATGTAACTTCTGACCATCATTTCCATCAGGTTCTCCATCATCTGATTGATTTCCTGACGCACCGCAGAGCGAATATGTGGAGCAAGAAGCTGATCTGAAGTGCCTTTGTAATCGTAAATAAACGCCTGTTCTAGCAAGTGGCCAGCGTAGGAGTAAACCGACAGATTTTCCTGGTCACACTTTTGCTTGATGCGTCTGGCCAGTTCCTCGCTGACTCCTACCTGCAATCTCACCTGTTTACCCGACATGGACCACCCTCCATTTTCTTTCTATTTTTTATTTATTTCTCTTCGTGCTGTTGAGTAGAGGTGTAGTAAGAATTCAGCCCGGAAAAAGCCGTCTCAGTGGGCGGATTTGCAACTCGTTACTCTTACTCCTTATCCTGCCCACTTTGCCGAAACCCGCCCGCCGCCTTCCGCCGCCCCTGCCCACCACCAGCCAAATCAGAATACAGAATAAATCAGCCTTAAAGTCGGTAATTCCACTGTATCAGTTCAAGAAAGCAATGCCAAAGTTAAGATTAGTCAGACCATGCCCCTGCTCCTGCCTGGGGAGAACCGAGACAAAAAAAGACCCCCATACGCTGGGGGTTGCTCTGCCTGGGCCCGGTCCTGGGCGGTCACACTTCTGCCGCGCTAGTCTGCCGCCTTGCCCTGCTCTGCCTCGGCTGCCTGGGCTGCCGCCGCCGCTCTGGGAACTTGCCGACTGGCCTGACCTGCGTCCACCACTGCCTCGCCCGGTGTCAGCTTCTTGCTGGTGCGCTTCCGCTTTTTCTTCAGTGATTTTCGGAATTCCTCTGCGCGGGATTTGAAATCGATTTTGCCACTCGTGACGTCATCCTCGTAGGCGATCCCGGCTGCGCCGCGCATGGTGGTCAGCTCCAGTTGTCTGAGGGTCTCCTGGTGCCAGTTGGAAAACGTTTCGCCTTGCTGGGTCATCAGATCGCGGTACATGGACCCCCGAACGGCAAAGGACTTCTCGATGGGCATGCAGTCGATCTCGCCTCCCTTCGCTGCTTCACGGAACTGCTGGATATACTTGACCTGAATCTTCGTCTCCATTTGCGCAATCAGGTCTGACAATTTCAAGAACCCAGTTTGTGTCATGGCGCATTTTTAGCACAGATCTCGGCGGTTTGTCGGTGCTAAAGTCAAGATCTGATGTGCAATAGGACAGATCCAGAGCCTCGCCACTCTGGGTGCAACTCGCCTGACAGGCACCACTCAGGTTCAGGATTTTTTCTCAGGGCTAGAGGACACTGCGAATCGAGTTCGGGGGTGGGTATGAACGGATACAAGCGGGTCTGGGACAACACGCTGAAAAAACAGGTGTACGTTCACCGGCTGGTGGCGGCTCAGAGCCTGGGCCGCGCGCTGCTGCCCGGCGAGGTGATTCACCACCTGAACGGGGATAAACATGATCTGCGGCCTGAGAATCTGCTGACGCTGCCCAGCCAGGCCGCGCACATGGTGGTGGAGCATATCGAGCGCAAACGCTCGCGCGGGATGGCCCCCCTGTTTGAACTGGAACAGATGGTGACGGGGTCTGTGTGTCTGGTGCCAGAATTGGATTAGGCGGCGAGGTTTATTTGGGCCACTTGCAATGTCCGGCTGTAGGGTTCAATTTCCCTGATCCAGAGCAAGTCAGCCAGGATGGGATGCCGAGTACAAATGAACTTCCACAGGTCTAGGGGCGAAATGAGATTACGAACAGAGAATTACTCTAGTAATTTAAATTACATTTGAGCCTGGTGTCCTGAATGTTGAGGAGAACGCCCAGGGCAGCCCCTTCAAGATTTCCCTGCGGAAACGGAGGGAATGGCTCTGAAAGTTACTGTTCGTTTTCCCTGGAGCGACATTTATAAGGGATGCAGGCGAGCCTCCCAGAGTGAGATCTGGAGCCGGATCAAGTTGCGCGAGCATGGAGCAGAGGCAGCCGAAGGCCAGCCCCAGGTGGAAGCCCCCGCGCTGCACGACTCCCTGTTGGCAAACGACTGTTCCTCGACAGTCCAGTGATGGAAGTACATCGTCCCCTGCACCTCCAGCGCCTCACGGTAGCCATGGGTGGGGTCCGGCAGTCTCGCAAACAACGAGACACGCAGTTCGGGATCAGGCACATCCGCCCATTGATCCACTCTGTGTCGACTCTAAAGCCAATGGGAGAAGGGAACCTACCGCTTACTGGTCTGAGCTAAGAGGTCATCTCAAGACTTGATGACTGCTGAGGACCTGAACGGCCACCATGACCAGCAGCAGCGCCCAGACCACCAGCACCGGCGGGGTCACGCCCTGACGGATTAACGAGGCCGTCTCCAAACAGTTGGCCCAGAACTCACATAACACCCGCCGAACCTGCGCAGCGCGTAAGTTTGAAATGAGAATTTCAGAAGCGAACGACATGGCCACACGATGCTCCCCCGCGTCAAGCATGTCACCTGGCCAAGTGGCTACACCCACTGGCCACCCGGCCAGTACAAAGAACACCGTCTTCAGCGCACGCTATGAAGATGAGCCTCACCCTTCGCTCTTCACGTCTGACTGCGCGGCTTCCGAACATGCAGTTCAAACTGACCACACTCTTGGCGCTGCCATTGACCGTGGCGGTGATCTGGTCATGGATGAATCCACAACCTAGCGCACAGGATATTCAGGCGCGTCAGCAAGCACTGCGGGAGTGCAGCGAAGCCATCAGCACTCAGCAGCTCGCTGGACACCGACTGGACGGATTCCGGGTCCTTCCCTCCACTGTCGTCCAGACGGGAACCGTTCAGACAGGCATCAAGGTAACCGCCGATTACGCCGTCCGTGAAGGCGGTCCCGCCGGGTGGAACAGCGGTGACGTCATCCGGGTGCGCTGTCAGGTCCAGGGGGGTCAGGCTCAACTCCACCAGGTGGCTTCCCCCCGGTGACGCCACGCATTCGCCCGGCGTTGACCATCCGGAACCCGGTCCAAGTGCTTGTGCCGGGCGTGCTGGGTTTGATGCTCATCGGTACGCTGGGCCTGCTCTCTCCACTGGCCCACACTGCCCCGCTGAGCCTGGTGGACGCCCTGCTGCTGGCCACCAGCGCGGTGTGTACCACCGGACTCAGCAGCGTGAACGTGGCCGAGATCCTGACGCCTACCGGGCAACTGTGGTTGACCCTGTTGATTGAGGTGGGCGCGCTGGCCCTGCTGGTGCTGGCTTTCGGCTTCGTGGGACTGGGAAAGCAGGGCGTGGTGGGCCGCACCCAGGCACGGGCCGAACTGGGCATCGGTGCCGGACAGGACTTCCGCGCCTTGCTGCGCCGGGTGCTGACGCTGGCTCTGGGCATTCAACTTGCTGGTCTCATGCTGCTGCTCCCCGACATGATCCGGCTGGAGGGCACCGTGCAGGGAACGCGCTACGCCCTGCTGCACGCGGTCATGGCCTTCGGGAACGCAGGGTTTGGGATGTGGCCGGACGGCGTTGCCCGCCTGCTGCCTGCCTCGCTGCTGACCCTGATGGCCCTGGTGGTGCTGGGCGGCATTGGTTTCGTGGCCCTGGATGAACTCGAACGCCGTGTGCAAGTGCAGGTTCAGAGGGGCCGCCGTCCCCCCCGTCTATCCACACAGACACGCATTGCGTTGCAGGTCATGGGCAGCTTGCTCCTCGCCGGGGCAGTGCTTTTTGCTGCCCTGGAATGGAACCACGCCGGAACGCTGGGGCCGCTGTCCAGCTCCGCCAAACTGCTCCACGCTGCTTTTCAGACCACCGTGGCCCGTTCAGCGGGCTTCGCCACACTGGATTACGGTCAGTTTGCCGCGCCCACGCTGCTGGTCATCATGGGCCTGATGTTCGTGGGGGGTAGCCCCGGCTCGACGGCGGGCGGCATCAAGACCACCACCGTCGCCGTGTTGCTCGCCGCGACCCGCGCCGCCCTGCGCCGTGAACAGGACGCCCGGCTGGCCGGACGGCGTATCCCCACAGCCATCCTGATGCGGGCGCTGACCGTCGTCACGCTGGCACTACTGGCGGTGGTCATGGGGACCGTTGCCCTGATGCTCACCGACGCAGGGCAACGGCCCCTGGCGCTGGCTTTCGAGGCGGTGAGCGCCTTGACCACCTCGGGCCTGAGCATCAACCTCACCCCTCAGCTTTCGGACAGCGGCAAGCTGGTCCTGGTGATCCTGATGTTCCTGGGGCGGGTGGGCTTTCTCAGCCTGCTGCTGGCCTTTCGCCCTGCACAACCGCAGGACATGCGCCTGCCTCAGGAACGCGATTTCACCGTGGGCTGATGGTTTGGATGGCCAAATCTCAGTCCCGGCTGATCACATGCACGTCCACGTTGCGCGTGCCGCTCAGCACCTGCTTGATGATATCGCCGCGCCACAGTTCCGCCCAGCGTGAGCGGCTCGTCTCGCCCATCACCACCTGGGTGGCCCGCGAGAGCTGAACGTAACCGATCAATGCGGCGGCCACTCCGCCCGCACCGTCCAGCACCTCAAACTGGCCGCTCAGCGCCCCAGTCAGGGCGCGGTAGGTGTCCAGCAGACGCGATTGCTCAGGCGTGATACGTGGGCCGCGAATCGTCACCACATGCAGCGCCCCGTGCAACCGGGCGGCCAGTTGCCCGCCCCGGCGAATCAGGCGGCCAGCGCTCTCCTCGGCGGCGATGGCAACGACGACGATTTCCTGCACGCCCGGGCTGCCGGGCGGCGCAGCTTGCTCCACCACGCTCGCCACCTGCCGCAGGGCGATCTCGCGCAGCGCGATCAGATTGGGTGAGGTGAAAAAGTTGCCTAGCGCCTGGTCAATCTTCTCGGGACCGTACACGTGGCCCGCCTTCAGCCGGGCGCGCAGGTCATGCGGCGTCAGATCCACCAGCACCAGTTCGGTGGCCTCGCGCAGCACAGCGTCGGGAATGCGCTCACGCACGCGCACGCCGGTCAGGCGGGCCACGGTGTCGTTCAGCGATTCCAGGTGCTGCACATTGACGGTGGACAGGACGGTGATGCCCGCTGCGAGCAGTACCTCCACATCCTGCCAGCGTTTCTGGCGTTCGCTGCCAGGGGCGTTGGTGTGGGCCAGCTCGTCCACCAGCACGACTTCCGGGTGGCGGGCGAGCAGGCCGTCCACGTCCAGTTCGGTCAGTTCGGTGCCGCCGTAAGCGATGACGCGGCGGGGAAACAGGGGCAATCCCTCGGTGGCGCGGATGGTCTCGGGGCGTCCGTGCGTCTCCACCACGCCGATCAGGGCGTCCTCGCCGCGTGCCAGCCGCTCGCGCAACTCGCCCAGGGCCCGGTAAGTCTTGCCGACGCCCGCTGCCATGCCGATGAAGACCTTGTGGACGCCGCGCTGGGGGGCAGACCCCTCGCCCTGACCGGGCAGGGTCAGGCGCTGCGGTGATGAGCGCTCAACAATGGGCAGCTCGGCGTCCGGCACGGCGTCAGCGTCCAGTTCCGGGGGCCGCCGCGTCCAGCGCCAGATTCAGCTTCAGCACGTTGACGCCCACGCCGCCCAGCCCCAGCGCCCCACGCTCGGTAGCGGCGGTGATCAGCTCGCGCACTTTTTCCTCGCTCAGACCACGCGCCTGCGCCACCCGCGCCACCTGAATCGCGGCTCCAGCAGGACTGATGTGGGGGTCAAGGCCACTGCCGCTGGCCGTCAGCAAGTCGGCGGGAATCTGGGTAGAGGCAATGTTTTCACGTCTGGCAATTTCGGTGGACAGTTCCTGAACCCGTTTCCGTAACTCTGGGTTGCTGGGGGCAAAGTTGCTGCCTGAAGCGTTGACAGGATCATAGCCACTGCCAGCCGCGCTGGGCCGCCCGATAAAGTCGCCCGCGCCGCTGAACGTCTGGCCGACGAGCGCGGAACCGACAACCTGACCATTGCGCGTAATTAGGGAGCCGTTGGCCTGCGCCGGGAACAGACTTCCGGCCAGCAACGTGGTCACGGCGGGGTACGCCAGCCCGCACAGAAGGAGCCACAGCAGGGCGAAGCGCAGCCAGGTGGAGAAGCCGGGTTGAGGCGTGGTGTCGGCGGGGACAGTAGTAGCGGGGGTTAAAGGGATAGTCATAGGCAAACTCCTGTCAGTAAAAAAGTGATCACCGGACACCCACCACGGACAGCAGCAGGTCAATGAGCTTGATGCCCACGAACGGCACCACCACGCCGCCCAGCCCGTAGATCAGCAGATTGCGGGCCAGCAGGGAATCGGCGCTGCCGGGGGTGTAACGCACGCCGCGCAGGGCCACCGGAATCAGCATCGGAATGACCAGGGCATTGAAGATCACGGCGCTGAGAATCGCGCTGCGTGGGCTGCCCAGGTTCATCACGTTCAACACGCCCAGCGCGGGAAGCTGCGCGGCAAACAGCGCGGGCAGGATGGCGAAATACTTGGCGATGTCGTTGGCGATAGAGAAGGTGGTCAGCGCCCCGCGCGTCATCAGCAGGCCCTTGCCGATCTCCACCACCTCAATCAGCTTGGTGGGATCGGAGTCCAGGTCAATCATGTTGGCCGCTTCCTTGGCCGCCTGGGTGCCGCTCTGCATCGCCAGGCCCACATCGGCCTGCGCCAGTGCGGGGGCGTCGTTGGTGCCGTCGCCCATCATCGCCACCAGCTTGCCTGCCGCCTGCTCGTCCTTGATCATCTGGAGCTTGTCCTCGGGGGTGGCCTCGGCCAGAAAGCCGTCCACACCGGCCTCTTTGGCAATCGCCTCGGCGGTCAGGGGGTTGTCGCCAGTAATCATGATGGTCTTGAGACCCATACGGCGCAACTGGTCAAAGCGCTCACGCATGCCCGGCTTCACGATGTCGGACAGGGCCACCACGCCCAGCACGCGGGCCACGCCGCCGCGCACCTCGGCCACGGTCAGCGGAGTGCCGCCAGCGCGGGCCACTTCTTCTACGAGGGCAGTCAGATCAGCGGGCGCGGCAGCCCCAAATTCAGACGCAAAACGAGCCATGCGGTCTGCCGCACCCTTGCGAATTTTCACGGTGCCTTGCGCGTCGGCAAAGTCCACGCCGCTCATGCGGGTCTGAGCACTGAACTCGATGAATTCGGCGTTCTCTGGCTGGGTGGGCAACTCGGTCAGGGTGCGGGCCAGCGTCACGATGCTCTTGCCCTCGGGCGTCGGGTCGGCCAGCGAGGACAGCGCGGCGGCGCGGGCCAATTCGGTCTCGCTCACGCCGGGCAGCGGGGCAAAGCGCGTCGCCTGGCGGTTGCCGATGGTGATGGTGCCGGTCTTGTCCAGCAGCAGGATGTCCACGTCCCCAGCGACTTCCACCGCCTTGCCGCTCTTGGCGATCACGTTGGCCTGCAAGGCGCGGTCCATCCCCGCGATGCCGATGGCGGGCAGCAGGCCCCCGATGGTGGTGGGAATCAGGCACACCAGCAGGGCGATCAGGGTGACCGTGTCTACATTGATGCCCACGAAGCGCGACAGCAGCGGCAACGTCGCCACCACGATCAAAAAGATCAGCGTCAGGGCGGCCAGCAGAATGCTCAGGGCCAGCTCGTTGGGGGTCTTCTGGCGGCTGGCCCCCTCCACCAGCGCGATCATGCGGTCCAGGAAGCTCTCGCCGGGCTGCGAAGTCACGCGCACCACGATGCGGTCAGACAGCACCCGCGTTCCGCCGGTCACGCCGCTGAAATCGGTTCCGGCCTCGCGGATGACCGGGGCGCTCTCGCCGGTGATGGCGCTCTCGTCCACCGAGGCCAGGCCTTCAATGATCTCGCCGTCGCCGGGAATCATCTCGCCCGCCACCACCACAATCAGGTCATCGCGGCGCAGTTCGGTGCTGGGGACGGTGGTTTCCACGCCGTCCAGCAGGCGGCGGGCGGGCGTGTCCTGGCGGGCGGCGCGGAGGCCCAATGCTTGAGCTTTGCCCCGCGCCTCGGCCAACCCTTCAGCGAAATTGGCAAACAGCACGGTCAGAAACAGCAGGAGGGTGATCGCCAGCTCGTAGCCCCAGCTTTTGCCCGTGACGATGTTGGCTGCCGTCAGGTAAGCGGTCAGCACCGCACCCACCAGCACCACGAACATCACCGGGCTTTTCGCCATGCTGCGCGGGTCAAGTTTAACGACGCTGGCCCGGAGCGCCCCGCTGACCAGTTCGCCCGTGAAGATGTTTTTACGGGGGGCTTTTGGCCCAGTTTCAGGCGTTTGTGGCAGGGCGGTCATTTCTGGACTCCAGTGATGGGAGAGGAAGGTTGGCTCAGCGTCAGTTGCTCGGCCACTGGCCCCAGCACCAGCGTGGGCGCGAAGTTCAGCAGTTGCAGCAGCAGCATCACGCTCAGCAGCATTCCGGCGAAGATGGGGGTGTCCACCCGCAGCGTGCCGCTCGTTTCTGGCGCGGCCTTCTTGGTGGCCAGCAGCCCGGCAATCGCCAACGGCCCCAGGATTGGCAGGAAGCGGGCCAGGATCAGCACGATGGCGCAGGTGATGTTCCACCACGGCGTGTTGTCGCCCAGACCCTCAAAGCCGCTACCGTTGTTGGCGTAAGCGCTGTTGTACTCATACAGCACCTGTGACAGCCCATGAAAGCCGGGGTTGGAGTTCGCCGTGAACTGCGGCAATGCCACCGTCGCCGCCGTGAAGCCCAGCACCAGCAGCGGCTGAAGCAGGATGATCAGGGAGGCCAGCTTGATCTCGCGCACTTCAATCTTGCGTCCGAACAGTTCCGGCGTGCGGCCCACCATCAGGCCCGCGATAAAGACGGTCAGCACCACGAAGATCAGCATGTTGATCATGCCCACGCCGATGCCGCCGTACACGTCGTTCAGGAACATCCCTAGTTGCGGAACCAGCCCGCCCAGCGGATTGAAGCTGTCGTGCATCCCGGCCACTGAGCCGTTGCTGGTCTGGGTGGTCAGGCTGGCCCACAGTGCGGTGGCGTCGGTGCCGAAGCGGACTTCCTTGCCCTCAAAGTTGCCGCCGGGTGCTGCCAGTCCAGAGAGAGCCGCGTTGGGCTGCCGCTCGGAAATGACCGCAGCGAAGGTCAGCGCCGCTGAGGTCACGCTCATCACGGCGATGATCGCCCCGCCGAAGCGGCGACGGTTCAGGAACAGGCCGGAGGCGAACACCAGACTGATGGGAAAGACGATCAGGCTGGTCATGGACAGCCAGTTGCTGACGGGGGTGGGGTTCTCCAGCGGCACCGAGGAGTTGGGGCCGTACCAGCCGCCGCCGTTGGTGCCGAGCTGCTTGATGGCCACCATCGCCGCGACGGGGCCGACGGGGATGGTCTGGGTGGTCACGGCTTTGCCTTCAACCGTCTGCGCCTCCACGAGCTGCGCCACCTTCGCGCCGCCGTAGGTGCTGGGAACGCCCTGAGAAGTGAGCAGCAGCGCCAAAATGAAGGCCGATGGCACCAGCACGCCCAGTGCGCGGGTCACATCCAGATAATAGTTGCCAACGTTCGTTTGCCCTTTCAGCCCGCGCAGCACGGCGAACAGGGCAGCCATGCCCACGGCGGGGGTCACAAATTGCAGGGTCACGATGGCGACGAGCTGCGAGAAGTAGCTCAGCCCGCTCTGGCCGCTGTAGTGCTGCTGGTTGGTGTTGGTAATGAAGCTGGCCGTGGTGTGCAGCGCGGTGTCCCAGCGCATGTTGGCGATGCCGTCAGGGTTAAGTGGGAGGACACCCTGCAAGACGTAGATCAGGTAGGCAACCACCCCCAGCAGCACGTTGGTGCCGATCAGCGCCGCGCCGTACTGCCGCCAGCCCATGCCGCGCGAGGCGTCCACGCCGCAGACCCGTAACAGCCCCGCCGTGAAGCGTGAGGCGGGGGCCGCGTACAGCCGCGCAATCAAAAAGCCGAGTGGAACAGCCAGCCCGAAGGCCAGCAGGTAGGTCAGAACAATATCCATATCAGAGGTTCTCCGGGAGTTTCAGCGCCCAGGCCACCACGCCGAACAGGGCCAGCAGGATCAGTAACCCTAACAGGATGCCCATCAGAATTTTTCCGCACGCACGAGTGCGTAAAGGAGGTAGGCGGTCAGGGCCAGCACCAGCAGAAGCAGGAAGACATTCATACCTGCTTATGCTGCGCCGCCGCCATCCCGCCCACCATTGGCCAGATGGCCAGTCGGACTGGCCATGTGGCCAATCGCCACCGTACCTTTTTCAAGTAGCCTCGGAGGAAGATGCGAGAATTTCTGCGCCTGCTGTTCGCGCCGCCCAAACTGCCGCTGGGCGACAGCACCCTGTGGGGCGTGTGCCTGAGCGCACTGGCCGTGGTGTTGCTCATTGATTTGCTGACGCCCGCCTCGCTGGTGGTAGGCACACTGTTGACCGTGCCGATTGCGCTGGCCGCGCTGGGAACGTCGCGCCGCCCGGTGGTGATCCTGACGCTGCTGGGCGTGGCGGCCTCGCTGCTGGCCGCCGTGGAGAACGCGCTGGAGGACGGCTTTTCCAACGCCGATCTGTCCAACCGCGTCGTCAGCCTGCTGGCGATCCTGCTGGTGGGCGGGCTGACCCTGCGCTCCCGTGACGCCTCCGAACGTGCCCTACAAAACGCCGAGGACGAACGCCAATTGCGGCGCGAACGTCTGTTGCGCCGTCTGGCCGAGGACATGGGAGGCCCGCTGGGTCAGGCCGAATTCGTGTCGCGCGCTGCCGCTGCCCTGCAACACCTGACCGGGGCGCTGAGTGTGGAGGTGGGCGCGGTGGAAAAGGCGATCCTGCGCCATCCCTATGCGTTGACCCTTGCCCCGGGGCTGAAAGCAGACGATCACCGCTCCCGGCTGGACACCCGATTGCCTCTGGAGTATCTGGCCCAGCCAGTGGGCGCGGGCGACGTGTGGGCGGCGGAAGGTGGGGCCTTCGTGCTGGCACGGCTGCGGCGTTCGGAGGACAGCGACCTGCTGCTGATCCTCCACCGTCCTGAAACCCCGCTGGCCCTGACGGTTGAAGCGGTCTCTGCGCTGCAACCCCTGCTGGAGCGCACCGCCCTGCTGGATGATCTGCGCGTTCAGCGCGAGCAGGTCAGCGAACGCGGCGAACTGCTGCGCGATCTGGTCTATGCCTTCTCGCATGACCTCCGCACGCCGCTGCTGGCCAACGCCATGAATATGGAAGCGGCTATGCGCGGCGCATACGGCCCGCTGCCGGAGGCTTACCGCGCCACCCTGGGAAACGGTCTGGAGTCCAACGCCACACTGCTTGCCCTGGCCGAGAAGCTGCTGCTCGTAACCAAGTACGAGAGCGGCGAAACCGATGACGAGATGGATGATGTCAACCTGCGGGCACTGGCGCAAAGCGTGTTGGAGGACCTGCGTCCGCGCATTGAGGCCAGTCGCCTCACCGTAGAGCGTGACCTGCGGGCCGTGCGGCTGTGGGGCCGCCCCCACGATCTCAGACGCGCGATTCAGAACCTGCTGGACAACGCGGTCAAGTTCAGCCCGCCCGGTACGACGTTGCGCCTCTCTTTGACCGAGGAGGACGGCGAGGCTACGTTGAGTGTGCAGGACGAGGGGCCAGGAGTGTCCTCTGCCCGTCAGCCGCAACTGTTTCAGCGTTTCCGGGGCGGGGGTGCGGGCAGTGGCACGGGGCTGGGCCTGTACCTGACCCGCCGGATAGCGGAGGCCCACGGCGGGAGCGTTCGCTACACCCGCACAGGTCAGAACCGCAGCCTTTTCACCCTGACCCTGCCCGTGACCGGAGAGACGCCCCATGTCGGATGAGGTGATCCGCATTCTGCTGGTGGAAGATCACGCCTTCACCCGCGATGGTCTGCGGGCGACTTTGAATCTGGAAGCCGATCTAAAGGTGGTCACCGAGGCCCGCAGCGGCGAGGAAGCCCTGGAGCAACTGGTTGGGACGGAGGTGGATGTGGCGGTGGTGGACATCGGCTTGCCTGGCATGGACGGCATCCAGACCGCCGCCGAGATTAAACGCGGCTGGCCGGACGTCAAAATCGTGATGCTCACCGCCCACAATCTGCGCCAGGAGGTTCTTGCCGCCCTGGCTTCTGGAGCGGCGGCTTACTGCCTGAAGAGTGCGAAACCTGAACTGCTGTTGCTGGCGGTGCGGGCTGCGGCGGCAGGCAGCGCGTACCTGGATCCACAGGTGGCCCATCATGTCCTGGGCAGTGTGCGTACTCCGGGGACGGCTCCACTGCTGACCCCACGCGAGCTGGAAGTGTTGCGTTTAATCGCCGACGGCATGCCCAACAAGGACATTGCCACCGAACTGGGCGTCAGCATGAGCATGGTCAAGCTGTACGTGCAGGATCTGCTGGTCAAGTTGCAGGCGGCAGACCGCACCCAGGCAGCAGTCAAGGCTTTGCGGCAAGGCCTGCTCTAAAGACTTCGTCGGACGAGGACCAGAATCTGATCGACTTGCATAGAACTGGTCTGTCATGCCAACTCAGAGCCGTGCGATAACGTTCGATAACGCAACGATTTGGATCGGGTGATGGCAAGCGGCTTCTAACGTTGCGAAACTATATTGCGTAATGACCGACACTGGCAACATGTTTTCGCAACACTGGAGGCCAGATGTCGAACTTCTGGTCACCTCTGCTTGGAGAGGGCAAATCATCATCTGGACTTCAAGACAGACAGGGGACCCTCATCCCGCCCACCACGTTCTCAGGCGCAGCAATTCGGCAGGCTGCGCGCACAGGCACAGGCCCACATGGTCCGCCATGCTGAAGGCTGCGCCCAGCGCTTGTGTCCGCTTTCCACGGCCTGTCACGCCCCAGGTCAGCGTGAAGATGCTCGACGAGGACAGCAGGTCCGCCTCCAGCGCCACTACTTCCAGCACGCTTTCCACGGAAGCCGGGCCGGCGTGCTGCGTGCCCAATCCCAGCAGGCCGCGCCGATCCTGAATCAGCCGCACCTCACCGTGACTGCCGCTCAGCAGCTCCGCCGTCAGGGACGCCCACCACTCCTGCACGCCCGGGAGCACCCAGCCGTCTGGAATGTTTTCCGGCAGATTGGACAGGGCGTCCGCTGGAATCACCCCACGGCACTCTGCGTCCGGGGGCAGGCGCAAGCGGCGCAGGGCTACTTTCATCTCGGCGGCAGCCATCGGCACAACGAAAGGCGCGAGATTCATGGGGACAGTATCGCGTCGCCTACAAGTTCCGGGTGAACTGCTGCCCCGTCCTACTCTTGAAATGATCTATATTGGCAACACGTTTTCGCAATTCTGGAGGCCCTATGCAAGTCGGTTACGCTCGCGTCAGCAAGCAACATGAACAGGACACTGCCGCGCAACTACGCGCACTGGAGGTAGCGGGGGCTGAGCGTGTATTCACCGAACACGCTTCTGGTGGACGGTGGGACCGCCCCGAGCTTCACAAGATGTTAGACCAGCTCCGTGCCGGGGACACCGTCATCGTTTGGAAGTTGGATCGCCTCAGCCGCAGCCTCAAGGATGTATTGCACCTGATGGAGTTGCTGAGCGAACGGGGCGTGGGCTTCCGCAGTCTGACTGAGGCCATCGACACCACCACCCCGGCGGGCCGGATGATGATGCAGATGGTGGGGGCCTTCGCCGAGTTCGAGCGTGCCATGATCCGCGAGCGAACCAAAGCGGGACTGGAACAGGCCCGATTGGAAGGGCGTGTCGGTGGCCGTAAACGTAAACTGCTGCCGCACCAGGAACAGGACATCCGTGAGTCGGTGCAGTCTGGGCAGCGCACGGCGGCACAGTGCGCCCGTCTATTTGGCGTCCATCCCAGCACCGTTACCCGACTGTTACAACGGCAACCCTGAATTT